>CBFCZM010000200.1:0-5631 GCA_965602565.1 uncultured Anaerolineae bacterium | reverse complement strand
AAAATGATTGCAGGGAAGTGGCTACATCATGAGCCAATGCTAATGAAGTTCTAACAGAAAATGTCAGAAAGGAGCCTATAATAGTAGACGTATGGCAAGCGGTAGTGTGGGAGGAAGTCAGGTGGACAGCACATCAGAAACCAAGAAACGGCAGCCGCGGGTTGTAGTCTTCTCGACGCCGTCGTGTCATCATTGCCGGGCGGCGAAGCGGTACCTGAAGAAGAAGGGCATACGGTTCACGAACGTTGACGTGTCGCGCGATCAGCGTGCCGCACGGGATATGGTGCGGATCAGCGGTCAGCAAGGCGTCCCCGTGATCACGGTCGGGGGGCGCGCGGTGGTGGGATTCGATCGCCGGAAGATCGATCGCCTGCTGGATCTCAACTAGCCGAGCCGCGGTTGGGCAACACAGAAGATCCAGTGATCGACGTAGGCGATGGCGGAGCTGCCTAAGCAGCTCCGCCACCTTTTGATCCAGGTGCTGCTAGCAGGCTGTCGCAGAAATGACCTACCCGCTTCAGAACCCAGTTTTTGGGTCATTTGTGAGGCCTCATTGCGGCAAGTTGGACACTTCTCGGACTCAGAGAACCGGGTCTCTTGACCTCTGGACGAGACGCTAGCGTGTCTGCTTCTTGGCCCGGGGGATCAATCCCAGCACTCGGAGTCCTGCTGCCTGGAGATCACCGGTCTCTCTCACCCGGGGATCGAGATAGTGCGCCAGGAAGATGAGCCCGGCGCCTGCGGCAGCGGCTGTGGCCAGGCGGATCGCCGGACCCAGGAGCTGTGCTCGAAGTGAGGGCGGCAGAGAGATGGCGACCGGAACATCGGCGAGGCGGGCGACCGAGCCGACGTTATCCATCTGAGGGTAGTAGCCCGGGCCGCTCTCCAGAAGCTCGGCACCCACGGCTTCAGCGATGGTAACGGCTTGCTGGGGATCGGGCCACGTGAGATAGACGACCAGCACGGATTGTGCGTTGTCGCTGGCCAGAGCGCCCTGGATTGCCTGGGGGGCCACGGTGATGTGCTGGTCGGCCAGTCGCTGGACGACAGCCTGGCTGAAGCCGCTGGTTGTGGCCAGATCCGCCAGGCCGTTGGCGATGTACTCCGACGCCAGCCAGGCGTAGTAGCGATCGTGGTCAGGGGATAACTCGGGCGAGGGTTCGCTGCCCGTAGCGAAACGCAGGATGACTTGGTAGGAGGCTGCAGGTGTCTGGTAGGTCAAGACGAGGTACGCCGCCACAGCGACGACGGGAATGAGCCCTAGCCACCACCAACGCCAGGCGATTCGCAAGATCTGCTTCAATTCCATGGCCACCTCTCATATCACAGTGGTACGACGGAGCACCTGGGTGTGGCACTCGCCCGATGCTTATTCTACCGTGGTTAGGCTTGCGCGCAACTGGGATCACGGATTCGGCGTAATCTGCGATTACGTTGATTGCACTGATCTCGCGGATCTGACAGCCTGCGACGGAGACCGGAGGGGAAATGCGCTTGGATCACTTCGGGGTGTTAGCGCCGATCTACGATCGTGTTATCAGAGCACCCAACGTCGGGCGTCTGCGCGCACTGGCAGATCTGACGGTGTCCGACCGGCTGCTGGATATCGGCGGCGGCACCGGACGCGTGTTGGCCCATCTGCACAACGAGGTGGCTGCTGCCTGGATCGCCGACGCGTCCCTGGGCATGCTGCGCCAGGCCCACGAGAGAGGCCTGGGTACGTGTCAGGGGTTTGCCGAGGCGATGCCGTTTCGGGACGGGGCGTTCAGCAGGATCGTTGCGGTCGACAGTTTCCACCACTTCCCGGACCAGGAGGGCGCGGTGCACGAACTGCTGCGCGTGCTCGCCCCGGGCGGGCGCCTGGTGATCGAAGAGCCGGACATTCGCCACTTTGCCGTCAAGCTCGTCGCGCTGGGGGAGCGGCTCGCGATGATGTGCAGCCATTTCCGGTACCCGGAGGGGCTCGTGACGCTGTTCACTATGCCGGCGACGTCGGTGAGTGTCCACACGGGCTCCCGCACCTACTGGATCGTTATCGACAAGCACATCTGAGCCTCCTGTGAAGACCGCCCTGCCGAGGGTGGTCTTCACAGGAGCCTAACACGATCTTCAGCGTTTCCTCACAGACGCCCGGTACACTACGATCATTGGACTGGCATGTTAGCAAGGAGTGCTGATCGTGAAACGGGCGAAGCTCAACTACTGGATCGATGTTGTCTTGGGCGTTGCGTTTGTGATCAGCGTCGTGAGCGGGCTGGGGTTCCTCGTCCCGCTGGGTTTCCTATCAAGTGGGGAGACTGGTGCGCTGGGTCTCTCCTATCGTCTATGGGCTTAGGTGCATGTCTGGGGAATTCTGGCCATGATCGCAGGGGTCGGCGGGCACCTACCCTTACACACGAAGTGGCTTGCGGCGATGACACAGCAGCTGCTGGTGCCGGGTGAGCTCGCTGCCGCCCGCGGCACGACAGCATCTGCGTCTTGTGCCCAATCGAACACCGGAGCGACCAGCCTGGGCCGTCCTTGACTCCTGAAACTGGCCGGGGCCTTCCTAGGCGTAAGCGTTCTGGCGGCAGGCGGCGCGGCACTCCTGGAGCTCCGAACCGTATTCGGTGGGGATGACGTAGAGACCGTGAGGGCCGGGGTCTCACCCCTATGGCAGGATGCCCCGAGCTTCCGCGCGCCCAATGCTGACGCAGATGCAGCGACCGCGACGCCGCAGTCTTCGGCTGTTGAGACCTCGCTTCTTGATCAGGCGCCTGAGCCCACCGAGGTCCCCATGCTCTTGGACGATGGTGATGTCGACGCGGGGCCAGCGGCAGATCCGACGTCCACGCAGAACGCGGATCCGCTCACCGAGGCGGCACAGGAGCCGTGTGTTCTGTGCCCGCACGGTCTGGTGAACGATCCGTATCCCGGACGCTGTCGCCGGTACTCCGACCAGGACGGGGATGGTGTCTGCGATTTCTCGGTGCCGCAGGTCTGCGGCTAGAGCAGGTACTTGATCATCTGCACGCACGGGTTGCCAGCATCCCAGATCTTGGTGGACCCCTCGATGCGAGACTTCATTGGGAGATGCCCTGTATCAGCTCAGCAGACGCAGGGCCGCGGCGATGTCCTCAGCGATCATCCGTTGTTTGCTTTTCTCGATACCGAAGCTGGGGCCCGCTTGCAGATAGTACGGGAAGGCGGGGATGCCGCCAAACCGGTAGTCGCCGCCGCGTATCTTGTAGGTGGATCCAGCCGGCACGACGCGGCTCTCGCCATTGCGTCTGGCGATGTAGTTCACAGCACGTATGGCCACATCGCCCATCAGCAGATAGCCTTCGACGTTGGCAAAGGGAGCGAGTTCCGCCTCCAGCAGGAAAGAACACGCCTTGGTCGTGCCCGCCTTGAGGGTGTAGCCAGTCTTGGCGCACTTCACCGCCGTCGTCAGATAGACACCCATATCGAGGATATCCTGGAGCGAGGCGACGTCCGCGCCGGCATCGCGAAATGCCAACACGGTGGTCTCCTCGAAGAGAGACCCGATCTGTGCGGCCCCAGCGGAGTAGTAGTAGTCAGCCGGGTCCTGGGGCGCCGCCTCGGAGATCAGCACGAGCCTGATGTTTTCGGGGGCGATGTCGATGTCGGGGATGGTGTAGGCGGCAGCATTGACGTCCAGGCACGGGAAACCTTCACACCTGATGCGATCACTTGTGCGCATAGCTACCTCCCGGTTGGGGACTACAGAAGCTTCTGTCCCATCGCGTCGAACGCGAGCAGTGCAATCTCGGCAGCGGGACTGGCGGCATATGCGTCCGCCGGCATCGTCCATATCATCTCGTCACCCCAGGTATCCTCACCGGTTGGGATGCGCGCTTTCATGGTAGCCTCGTGGATGTAGCCCAGCTTCCGAGGCACGGCAGCGCTGCGAATGTTGCTCGGCAGGCAGTGTATCTCTACCAGGCGGACGGCATCGACCTCGAATGCAACCTTGGTCAGAGCCTCGGCGACCTCGGTCGCGTAGCCCTTGTTGATATGATCGACGTGTACCCAGTAGCCGATCTCGCGGATGTCGGGTCCCCTGCGCCTGTGTAGGCCCGTGCTGCCCAGTGCCTGCGTTCCGTCGGGGCTGAAGATGCCATAGACGTAGTCTGTGTCGCGGTCGAAGTCGCCGCGCCAGCGTCGCAACATAGCTGCGGTGTCCTCGACGGGCGGGCATTCGCCCTGCGCCCACGGCATCCACGGACCGAGGTGTTCCCAGCTGGCTCTGAGGGCGGCATTGAGCAAGGGGGCGTCTCTGGGTTCCCAGCAGCGGATCACCAATCTGGCGGTCTCGATCCTATATGCTGGCCCGATGGGTTGTATCTGGCTCATTTGGCCTCGCTAGATCCTGGCATCGAAATGTGGCAGGTGGTGCGATCAGAGGCTGATGGTGCGATCAAAGGCTGATCGTGCGATCAAAGGTTGATCGTCAGAAGCTGATCGACGGATCGATCTGTTCCTGCTCAGTCAGCTGCCGCAAGTAGTTGCAGTAGGCGTTCTCATCGGAACGGCTGGCGATCTCCAGGAGCTGCTCCTTCCCGATGTAGCCCTTGTGATAGGCGATCTCCTCGATGCAGCCGATCTTCAATCCCTGCCGGTGCTCGATCGTCTGTACGAAATCACTGGCCTCGAGCAAGCTCTCGTGGGTCCCGGTGTCCAGCCACGCGAAGCCGCGCCGCAGCAGTTGTACCCTCAACTTGCCGAGTTTGAGGTACTCGTTGTTCAAGTCGGTGATCTCGTACTCTCCCCGACGCGAAGGGCGCAGCGACTTTGCCATATCCACGACGTTTCGGTCGTAGAAGTAGAGCCCGGTGACCGCGTAATTCGACTTGGGGTGTCTAGGTTTCTCCTCAATGCTCAGCGCGTTGAACTCGCGGTCGAACTCCACTACGCCGTACCGCTCAGGGTCCTGGACGTAGTAGGCGAAGACCAGTCCGCCGTCGGTCAGGTCGCCCGCCTCGGTCATGATCTGCTCGAGGCCGGGCCCGTGGAGGAAATTGTCGCCCAGCATCAGGGCGCAGCGCTCGCCGTTGATGAAGTCCTCGCCGATGATGAAGGCCTGGGCGATGCCTTCCGGATGGGCCTGCACGGCATAATCGATCCGCAATCCCAGCCGTTGGCCGTCACCGAATAGCTCGCGGTAGAGGTCGATGTGCTGGGGCGTTGAGATAATGAGGAACTCGCGAATATCAGCCTGCATCAACACGGAGAGAGGATAGTAGATCATAGGCTTGTCAAAGATGGGCAGGATCTGCTTCGACAGCGAGATGGTCAGGGGGTACAGCCGTGTTCCCATTCCGCCGGACAGAATGATACCTTTCACGTGTCGTCCTTTCAGGGTGATGGATGGGAGCCGTGCGTTCGGACTTCCATCCTGGGTTGCTCAGTCAGTGGGTGCCAGATTACCGCGGAAACCGCCGGTGTCAACTTGATGCACCCCGTTTTGCCGTTTTCCCCCGGAGGGGGCAGGGCGGAGGGCGATGGGCGTGCTGCGTCAGGAGGAGCGGGTATCGAGAATGATCCGCTTGAGTAGCTGGGGCCGGTGGCCCTCTGTGGACCGCGCGCATCAGGATGCGCCGCGTCTTGCTCACTCCGTCCTCAAGGGCC
>CBFCZM010000199.1:0-5640 GCA_965602565.1 uncultured Anaerolineae bacterium | reverse complement strand
TCGCCCACACCACGTGCGCCGAAGGGGTGTCCAGGGTAAGGCACCTCTACCAGTACCGTATCGATCGGCGGAACATCCATCATCGTCGGCAGCTTGTAGTCGAGCAAGTTGGGGTTCAGCATCTGGCCATTCGCGTCGTAGTCGTATCCTTCGTAGAGCGCCCAGCCGATGCCCTGCGTGGCGCCGCCCTGGAGCTGGCCCTCCACCTGCACCGGATTGATCGCCTTCCCGACATCCTGCACCACGGTGTAGCGCAGCAGCGTCACTTTGCCGGTCTCGGGATCGACCTCCACATCCACAATGTGCGTGCCAAAGGAACTCCCCCAGTCCTGCACGTCGACATTGGCCACACCGATCACGGTGTTGCCGGTCTGGGGCAGGAGACCCGCCAGCTCTGCGAAGCTCATCTGCTTCTCGGCGTCTTCCGGGACCCGGAAGGTACTTCCCTCATAGACAATCGAGGCGACGTCGACCTCCCAAAGCGAAGCCAGGCGCGCCCGCATCTTATCGATTACCTCCCGGGCCGCCTGCACTGCCGCGTGCCCGGTGGCGACGGTCGTCCGGCTGCCGGCACTGACATCAGAATAGCCAATGGAATCGGTATCGCCCACGCTGGCCTTGACATGGGAAAGAGGCAGCCCCAAGATGTCCGCCGCCTGCATCGCCAGGCTGGTACGCGTGCCGGTGATGTCGACCGACCCCGTGACCAGTGCCACCGTACCATCGGGGTTCACGGTGATGGCCACGCTGGACCGCGCGCCCCAGTTGCCCCAGAAGGCGTGCGCCACACCGCGACCGCGGTTAGGGCCACCCAACGACGCCGTCATATGAGGATGCGCCCTGGCAGCCTCCAGCACCTCGACCGCGCCGATGTCGTAGTGCGCGGTGCCGCCGATGGTCTCCGAGCCTTCCCGGACACTGTTCAAGAGACGGAATTCCAGGGGGTCGATGCCCAGCTTCTCTGCCAGCTCATTCACCACCTGCTCAGCCGCGAAGTTGGGCGGCGTCGCCCCGGGAGCTCGATACGAGTCGGCCTTCGGCTTGTTGACCAACACATCATAGCCGTCAATCTGCCCGTTGGCGATATCATAGGGCGCGAACATAACATGCGCACCTGAACCGGCCGGCGATCCGGAATAGGCACCGGCCTCATAGAACAGCTCTGCCTGCGCAGCCGTGATACGCCCCTCAGTGGTTGCCCCCATCTTCACACGAATGACGGTGCCGGATGAGGGGCCGGTCCCGAGAAAGGTCTCATACCGGGACATCACAACCTTGACGGGGCGCCGTGCTTTGCGGGCGAGCAAAGCGGCCACGCCATCCACAAAGCTAGTATTCTTGCCACCAAAGGCGCCGCCGACCTCCATCGGCACAACCAGCACCTTCGACATCGGCAGTTGAAGCAGCCGAGTGATATGGTCGCGGACGGCAAAGGTCCCCTGGGTGGTGGCATATACCGTCAAGTCGCCGGACTGAGTCCAGACCGCTGTGGATGCATGCGGCTCGATGTAGCCTTGATGCACCATCCGGGTTCGGAACTCGCGCTCCACGACCACATCAGCCTCTGTCAAGCCGGCTTCGGGGTCGCCCTTGAGCTGCTGGAAATGCATCGCCACGTTGGTTGGCGTTTCGCCCTGCCCAGCCAGCGACTGCGTCCGAAGATCCGGGTGTAGAATGGGAGCATCTGGAGCCATCGCCTCCAGCACATCGACGACAGCCGGCAGCACCTCGTATGCTACCTCGATAGACTGCAACGCCTCTTCCGCAAGCACCTGCGTGCGCGCCGCGACGGCAGCCACGGGATGTCCCGCGAAGAGCACCTTGTCGCTGGCCAGAACACGATCGCGGAATTGCTGCTCTCCGATCGCATCCTCCGGTTCCGCCGCCAGTGGTGGAAGGTCTTTGGCCGTGACCACAGCGTAGACGCCGGGCAGTGCCTCAGCCCGACTGGTATCTATCGACAAGATCCGGGCATGCGCGTGCGGACTGCGCAGCACTTGGCCAACCAGCATCCCCGGCAGGCTCGCGTCCGTCCCGAAGAGGGCTCGCCCCACAACCTTGTCGGCGGCGTCAACCCTGGACGGGCTCGACCCGACCACAGAGAGATCACGTCTTGAGGTCTTGTCTGCATCAGTACTCATTTTTGGCCTCCCGGGGCAAGTCGACAGGATCCTGGACACGCGCCGTCCTGTGCATCTTGTCAATCCTGTCCATTCATCTGCTCAGCCGCAGCGCGAACCGCGCGGACAATCTTGTCATACCCCGTACACCGGCACAGATTGCCGGCCAGCCAGGTGCGAATCTCCTCCTCCGTGGGATCGGGGTTGCGGTCCAGCAGTGCCTTGGACGCGATAAGCATCCCCGGCGTGCAGTAGCCACACTGCAGCGCATCCTCGGCGACAAACGACGCCTGCAGGGGATGCAGACCGTTCCAATCAGCCAATCCCTCCACCGTGGTCACCTCGTGACTCTCGATCTCCACCCCCAGCACCATACAGGAGTTGACGAGGCGTCCGTCCAGCAGCACGCTGCACGCGCCGCAGTTGCCGTCGTTGCAGCCGTCCTTGGCCCCCGTCAGGCCCAGGACATCCCGCAGACAGCTCAGCAAGCTCTCGTGTGGGGCACACAGGAACTCCACCGGCTCTCCGTTGATCGTTGCAGAAACCAGCATCTTCTTAGCCATCAACTACGCCTCCTTCCAAGCAGCTCCCGCAGGAATCTGCGCTGCCGCTCGCTCAACAGCGCCCCGCAACGCACGCTTGACCAGAACGCCCACGAGATGCCGGCGCTGGGGGAGCGTGCCGCGAACGTCGTCAATCGGGCTCGCCGCCTGCTGCGCCAGAGCGGCGGCTGTCGCAAACGCGGTTTCGGTTGGTGCTTTCCCCACCAGACTTGCGCCGGCCTCCCTGACGAACAGCGGTGTCGGCGCAACAGCCGACAGCGCGATACGCGCGCCGGTGATCTGCCGATGATCCTCACTCAGCGCCACCCAGGCGCCAGCACCTGTCACGGCGATATCCATCTCGCCGCGCGGGATAAACCGCAGATAGCGGGCACCGGTGTGCAGAGCGGGGGCAGGCAGACGGAAGGCCACGGCCAGCTCACCCCTGCCGAGCACCGTCACACCCGGCGCCGTGCAGAATCCCCCGACCGGCACCACGCGTCGCCCCTCAGGCCCCGCAACCACAACCTCCGCGCCGAGCACAATCAACGCCGGGATCGAATCGCCGCTGGGCGCCGCATTGCACAGGTTGCCGCCCAGCGTCGCCCGGCCCTGGATCGCCACACCGCCAATGAGGGATGCCGCATCGACCAGTCCGGGATAGAATACGAGAACCTCCGGATGTTCACACAACACCGCGCACGACACCGCCGCCCCCACCGTCAGGCCAGCATCAGTGTCGAAGGTGATTCGAGTCAGCTCAGGTATGCACTTGACGTCCACCAGGAGATCCAACTCCCGGCGACCCTGGCGCAACTGCACCAAGAGATCCGTGCCCCCGGCAAAGGGGCGCGCCCGCTCACCGCGCTCGGTGAGCAAAGCAACGGCCTCATCGACAGACGCTGGCGCCATATACGAAAACGCTTTCATCGTCCAAGACCTCCTTCAGACAACGGGTCGTTCGTCTGCAGAAACGTTGAGACCATGCAAGACGACCGCACTCAGGAAAACCATCTGATGCCGGCGACCAGCACCATTCCCACGATCACGGGAGCGAACAGATTCCGAGTCTTCCACGCTACGACGAAGACGGGAATACCAGCCCACAGGAACAGATTCCCCAGGCTGACGTCAATCTGCCCCTCCGGCATGATCAAAGAGGGCAAGAGCATCGCCGCGAGGGCCGCCACCGGAACGCAGCGCAGCCAGGACACTGCCAACGGCGGCAGATCCCGGGACGAGAGAAGCCAGAGCGGCAGCAGCCGCGGCAGGAAGGTGACAACACCCATCCCGATCATCGTCAGCAAGACAGCCCGTTGATCGATCATGCCTCGCCACCTTCGCGCCGTGTGCCGATCTGCTCCAGAACCGCCCCCAACGTCGCGCCAACGAGCGTCGCCACGATCACGCTCCAGCGCCCCACCCCCATCAGGGTCAGCACCACGGCAAGCACCCCGGTCAACGCTGCCACGATGATCTCAGCGCGCACCTTGATCTGCATCACCAGCAAAGCAACAAACATCGCGGGGAGCGTATAGTCCAGCGCCAGGGGCTTCACATCTTTGACCAGCCCGCCGACCACGGCCCCCAGCCAGCTGCCGCACAGCCAGGAGAGCTGGGACGTGACGTTGACTGCGATCACCTCGACTTTCGACGGTACCCCCTCGTGGAAACCGGCGCTGTGGACGGCAAAGGTCTCATCGGTCAGCTCGTAGGCGAAGATAGCCAGTTCGGACTTGCGCCAGCCCTTCAGGTACGGCGACAGCGCAGCCGAGAAGAGCATATGGCGCAGGTTGACCACGAAGGTCGTCGCCACAATCGACAGGGCCGGTGCCGCCGCTCCAAAGAGCCCTGCGCCGATGAGCTGCGCCGAGCCCGCGTAGACCAAGACGGACATCGCCACGGCATTGAAGACCGAAAGCCCCGCCTGCTTCGCCAGCACGCCGTAGGCAAAGCCTATGGGCACATAGCCCATCACGAGGGGCAGCGCGCGCGCCGCGCCGCGGAGTACGGATGATTTCGTGAGTACAGAGGTCGTCGCGTTGATGTCTTCCATGCGTATAGAGTGTACACGAAGACGGGCTAAGGCAAATCCGGGCGGCACTGCATGCCCCGAATGCATAGACTCCCTCACAGGCAGAGGCACGGCGCGCCTGTTCGGCGCGCCGTGCCTCTGCGGTCTTGTTCTGAGACAGCTCACCCAGGCCGTGATACGCTCTTGGCACCACTTCGTTCCGTCGAGGATATCGCGATCTGGCGAACGACGGCCTGGAAGCTTCCCTACGTTTTCAGCGCCCGCGACAGCAATCGGGCCAATTGTGCCATGTCCGGGGGCTTGAGCATCCATCCAGCGAGTCCCTGCTTGCGCAGACTCTCCATTTCCTTCTCCATCGGGTGGCCGCTCAACATCACCACCGGCAGCGTCAGGCCGCGCTGGCGCATCGCGTGGAACAACGCCTGTCCTCCCATTTCCGGCATCACCAGGTCGCTCAGTGCCAGTGCAATCTCGGTCCCGCTCTGCTCCAAGAGGTCCAGCGCCTCGCGGCCATCAGCCGCTTCCAGCACCCGATAGTTCAGCTGTTCTAGCGTGGCCACCAGGGCTTTCCGCAGGTCGGTGTTGTCCTCCACCACCAGCACGGTCTCTCCTTGCCCGCGGACATAGGTTCTCGTTTCTCGCTCCACGACCGCCTGCCGGTCCGCCAGCAGGGCCGGCAGGTAGAGCGTGAACGTTGTTCCTGCTCCCACCGCCGTGCTCACACCGATGTGGCCTTCGTGTTGTCCCACGATGCCATGCACCTGCGCCAACCCCAATCCCGTCCCTTCGCCCACGTCTTTGGTGGTGAAGAACGGCTCATAGATATGCGGGAGGACGTCAGGCGGGATCCCCCCGCCGGTGTCAGTTACCGCGATGCGCACCCACTCCCCGGCCTCCATTTCAGGCAGCGGCGGCTCCTGGTGCCTCGCCACCTGTATCCGAT
>CBFCZM010000198.1:0-5644 GCA_965602565.1 uncultured Anaerolineae bacterium | reverse complement strand
AGGATCGCCCGCACCACAACCCCAAGTTCGACATCGATGAACGGGCGATGGTTAACGGCGTTGCCGTCATCATCGAGTCCCTCCTCCGGCTGATGCCCCCAAAGGGAGCCTGATCGCAACATGCCACAGAAGGGCCCGGTGCGGTGGTTGGATGGCGAAGGTTGGCTTGTGCTGCTCGGCGGCGGCGATTGGCGCCGTGGCGAGACGGATCAGGTTGACGCCCAACTGCTGAGCGTGGCAAACCTCGACCGCCCCATGGTCGTCCTGACCGGCGGCGGGCGCAGCAGCGAGGCCGAAGCCATCCTGGACCACTACACCCAGATGGGTGGACCTGGCGGGGAGGCCTTCGCGCTATCGGAGCTTGCGAGTTCGTCTGGGCAGCTTGACACACCGGAAGCGCTGACGCTGATCCAGGAGGCCGGCATCATCTATCTGGGTGGAGAGGATCCCGTTGCCCTCGTCACCCACCTGCACGACAGCCTAGCACTCCGCCATGTCGTGGAAGGCTACAGCACGCTGCAGGGGCTGACCCTGATCGGGGCCGGAGCCGGTGCGGCAGCGCTTGGCCGGTGGGTCTTCACTCCTGAGCCGCCCCATCAACAAGCGATGGGGCTGGGTTTCGTGATGAATGCCGTTGTCGTCCCGCACTTCACAACCACAGAGAACTCGCCGGTCCTGCGCGCTCTGCCGCAGATCGCCGACGATCTACTGGGCCTGGGAATCCCCAACAAGACAGCACTGGCGTTGGGACCGCTAGAGCAGCTTGAGATGTGGGGAGAGGGTCAGGTAACCGCAGTCGTCAACGCTGGTGACTCGACGCCGTGACGCAGCGTCTTGGGAGGAGATCTCGTGGAACAACCTGATGCAACCGTTGTCATCCGCATTGCGGGAGAGGGTGGCGAGGGCACGATCACGTTGGGCGACCTGTTTACCCGAATCGCTGCCTACTCCGGCCTGGAGATCTACAGCTTCCGCACGTATCCTGCCGAGGTCAAGGGTGGGCAGGTCATGTATCAGACACGGCTGGGGCTCGATCGCGTGATGACGGAAGGCGACGAAGCCAACGTTCTCGTGGCGATGAATCAGCAGGCCTGGATCGAAGAGCACGAGCACCTCTGCAGAAACGCCGCCATCATCTGTGAGGCCAGTGTCCGGGTCCCGAACGACGCCCACCGGGGTTTCCCTGTGCCGGCGGAGGCCATCGCGCTGGAGCTGGATTGGGCCAGGGGCAAGAACTTCGTGCTGCTGGGCGCGTTGACCTGGTTCTTCCGTCTCGACCTCGACGCCGCCGCGGACATGGTTCGCCAACGGATGAAGCATCACCCGGAGTCTCTGGAGAGGAACCTGGCAGCCTTGAGGCGAGGGTATACCTATGCTCAGCAGACTTACCCTGAACCCTTCCCCTTCACTCTGGATTTGCCGGACACCGTCGAGGAGCGCATTCTACTCTCGGGCGCTGATGCTATGGCCTTGGGCGCCCTCGCCGCCGGATGCGACTTCTACGCCGGCTATCCGATCACGCCGGCAACCCCCACAATGGAGTCGCTGGCCAGGTTCCTGCCGGCGTTCGGCGGCAGGTTCGTGCAGGTTGAGGATGAGATGGCCGCGATCAATATGGCGATCGGTGCGTCATTTGCGGGACGCCGTGCCCTGACGGCGACCTCGGGTCCCGGCCTTTCCCTGATGATCGAGGGACTGGGGTTGGCCAGCATGGCCGAGATCCCACTGGTCCTCATCAACGTACAGCGCGCGGGCCCCTCAACCGGGCTCCCCACCAAGACCTCCCAGGGTGATCTCTTTCTCTCCCTCTACGGCGGGCACGGTGACGCCCCGCGCTTTGTGTTGGCACCCGATTCCGTCAAGGACTGCTACTTCCAGACGATCTACGCCTTCAGCCTGGCAGAGCGCTACCAGATGCCGGTCATCGTGCTCTCGGACCAATCGATGGCCTCACGGCAGGAAACCACGCCGCTCCCCGGCGAACCCTGGAACGGCCCTCTGGAGCGGCTTACGCCAACGCCCAAGGAGCTTTCCGGTGACTACCAGCGCTATGCCCTCACTGACACCGGCCTCTCACCGATGACGCATCCGGGCGTGCCGGGCGGGATGTATCTCGCGGAAAGCCTGGAGCACAACGCCTATGGCTATCCTGACCAGACACCCGGGAACCACGAGCAGATGATGCGCAAGCGTGCGCGCAAGGTAGAGACCGCGCGCGCGATGCTGGCGGATTGGAGGATGACGTCGCGCCGCTGGGGCGACAGAGGTGCATCGTTCGGCATCATGGGCTGGGGCAGCACGAGAGGCGCCGCCCGCGAGGCGACAAAGCGTCTTCGGGCGCAGGGCATACCCATCGAGGCCATCTACCCACACACACTGCTGCCTATGCCGGATCAGGCGATCACGGACTTCCTCTCCACCAAGCGCGCTGTCCTGGTACCCGAACTGAACTTCTCCGGGCAGTTTGGCCGGATGGTTGAGCACCGTTACTACAAGGCTCTCGACAAACGCAATGTCCACATCTACCCATACAAGAAGGAGCAAGGCGTGCCGCTCAAGGTTCGCGAGATCCATGAGGCAACGCTGGAGATGATTGACGAGGAACGGAAGCTCTGGCACAAACAGCATGGAGAGATGGCCGCGATCTTCGACACGGTACGCCGACTTGATGAGGAATCCGGCCCATCCGAGAGAGATGGAGGCCGTTGTGAATAGGCCAAGGGCCAGCGACTACAAGAGCGCCGTCAAGCCTATCTGGTGTCCCGGATGCGGCGATTACGCCGTGCTAACGGCCCTGATGCGCGCCCTTGCGCAGCTAGAGCTGCCCAAGGAGAACATCGCTATCGCCTCCGGGATCGGATGTTCCAGCCGCTTCCCGGCTTTCCTCAGAACCTATGGCATCCACGGTATCCATGGGCGGGTTCTACCGCTGGCGACGGGGATCAAGCTGGGCAGCCCGGAGACGACAGTCATCGCGGTGGGCGGCGATGGCGACGGGTTCAGCATCGGTGGTGGGCACATCCCCCACGCGGCACGCCGCAACGTCGACCTCACCTACATCGTGATGGACAACAGCATCTACGGGATGACCAAGGGACAGCCCTCGCCGACAAGTCCGGAGGGCGCGGTCAGCAAGGCGTCACCCTATGGCGCGCTGGAGGATCCGCTCAACCCATTGCTGATGGCCCTGAGCTACGACATCTCCTTTATCGCCCGCTGCTTCTCAAGCAAGATCCGAGAGATGACTGAGATCCTCGTCCAGGCCCTTCAGCATCCCGGCTTCTCGCTCATCCAGGTGCTCAGCCCATGCGTCACCTTCTACAACACCTATGGACACTACAACGAGGTCACGCGGCCCCTGCCGGAGAGCCATCATCCCGGAGACCGGCTGAGCGCCATGCAGCTTGCTGTGGACACAGAAACCCAGTACTTGGGTGTCTTCTATTGCGACGAGGATCGCCCAACCTATAACCAGCGGGCTGAGGCCGTCCAGGCTCTGGCCCCCGAGACCACTCTCGACGCGATCTTCGAGAATCTGAAAAGGTAGATCCCTCTGCCGCACATTCATTGCGCGCGCGGCTGGACCACACAGACACCTATGAACCCAACCATACGTCTCGTCGCCACCGACATCGATGGCACACTTGTAGACACTGCCAGCCGGCTCACAGACCGCACGCTGCAGGTACTGAACGCTGTGCACGGCGCCGGCATCGCCGTCACCCTGGTCACCGGCTTGAACCCCTGGGTCGCCCGCCGCTACGCCGATATGATCGGGCCCTGGGCCCACGCGATCTGCCTCAACGGCATCTTCAGGCTGAAGCAGGGCCGCACAGTACCGGGTATGTACCTGGACCTGGCGACGGCACGCGAGGCCGTCGCCCTGATTCTGGATCGGGGCTTCGTCCCACTCGTCTACGGCGACGACCAGGTATCACGCTATCTGCCGCGGCACGTCGAGGGTATGGTCGAGGTCGCCAAGTTGATCAGCGAGCGTCCCTTCCAGCCCTACGTGCCCGTCGACACACCGGAAGCGCTCTTCGGGGTGCGACCGGCACAGGTCGCCGTCTGCGACACGGGGCAACGTGGCGAACGCCTCTACCCTCAGCTAGCAGAATCCCTCAACAGCCGGGCCTGTGTCATCTTGCAGCCCGGAGCGCGCACTTGGGTCGAGGTCAACCACATCGACGCCCGCAAAGATCGCAGCCTGCTGGCGCTCGCGGAGAGCCTTGACATCCCTTCGAACGAAATCGTCTACTTCGGCGACAGTCTCAACGATCTGCCGGTCTTTGAGAATCTCCCCTATGCCGTCGCGATGGGCAACGCGCGCCCCGAGGTCAAGCGTCTGGCCTGGAGAACAACGACATCCAATGCGGAGGATGGCGTCGCCCAATTCCTGGCACAGCACCTCGAACTCGACTTTGGCTGATCGCGGCAGACCACAACCACCGGCCGCGACCGGTGATCACGTCCCACCCCGCGTTGTCAACATCGACACGGGCGTGGCCATGGTGGTCACCGATCTCCATGGCGATCTACCGCTTTACAGGCGCCACCGCGACATCTTTCTGGAGTTGCGTCATCAGGGATGGGCTCAGACCCTCATCTTTGCCGGCGACCTGATTCACGGTGAAGACACCAGTGCCGCTGATGGCTCCCTGGAGATCATCCTCGATCTGATCGACCTCAAGGCGACGCTGGGCAGTCAGCTCGTCGTGTTGCTCGGCAATCACGAGATGCCGCATATCTACCATGTCCCCCTGGCCAAGGGCAGGATCATCTACACGCCGCAGTTCGAAGCTGTGCTGGGCCCACATCGCGAGGCCGTGCTGGATTTCTACCGCCGGCGGCCCTTCTTCGTGCAGACCGCCGCCGGTGTCACGATCTGTCACGCCGGCGCCTTCCAAGAGACCGGCGACCCTCGTGCTATGGATCGCCTCAGAAGCTTTTCGCACGCGCGAATTCTACGAGAGGTCGAGGAGGAACTGGCAGGCGCCCACCGCCCGGCCCTGCGCGCCGCCATCGAAAACACCACCCAAGTCCCCTACCCGGAGCTGGCACGGCTCCATTCCGGCGTGGACAGCATCGAGGATCCCCGCTATGACGACTATCTCATCGGCGTACTGGCCGGATTCCGTGACGACTTCACACTGCTCTGGTCGGCCCTATTCAGCCAGAATGAACACGCCGGCGGGATGCGGACCTATGCGGGCCAGGTCCGCGATCTACTCAACTACTTCTCCCGTGACTATCATCCCCAGCGCGCACTGGTCACCGGCCACATCGGATGCCGTAACGGCTATCGCATCGTGGCGGACGGGCTGCAGTTGCGCGTGGCCAGCGGCGCGCACGCGCACCCAACCACGTCAGCGAAATACCTGCTCTTTGACGCCGGACAGGCGATCGGCGCAGCCGACGGTCTGATCGAAGGACTGGGGAGTGTGTTCGGGGAGTGACGTCTGCGGACCGCGGCCATCTTGGCCGCATTCCTCGCTTGCAGCGGCTGTGGTTCAGAGATGTGGCTGCGCACATGGTCAGCTGTGTACACAGGCACTGGTCGCCAGAGCGGGCGAGACGCCGGGCATCAGAATGCCTACGGTCCGCAGAGACTATTCCCTCACCGCCACCGCCGTGAACAGCATCC
>CBFCZM010000197.1:0-5652 GCA_965602565.1 uncultured Anaerolineae bacterium | reverse complement strand
GCGCGTTGGCTTGCCGACCGGGCGCTGCTTCGCGTCTCTGGTCACTCCGTTGTTCTGGTTGTGGCTCTGATGGCTGTGTTGCCACTGTCCGTGGCGCAGACGATGTCACTGGCGCAAGCCCGGCCCGTTCATCCGAATCATCACCAAGCCCTCGAGGCTCAAGCTGCCGAGTGGGTCCGCGCTGCCAGTTCCCCAGACGATAGCGTGATGGGTTCGGCCCGTCTGGGCTACCTGGCGGAGCGTGCAGCGCTGCTGTACGAGGGTCGGGTCCAGGATACCGGCGAGCTGTCCACGCTGATGACGTACCTGCGAACCGATCCGCCGGACGTGTGTGTCTCGTATCGCAGCCTGGGCTGGGATGATCTTCAGCGCACCGGATGGTTTCGGAATACCTACTACGTGGCTGCGACATTCTTCTCGGATTACGATCCTCTGTCGCCGATCAAGGTCTGGAACCACCGGCCCGTGGCCTTTGGTCTGGGAGCCTATGAGCCCCTGAGTGTTCGCCTGCCCGGCCGTGCCGCTTGGGTCGGGTATCGCTATGAGCCGGATCGAGTCACACCGGGGGAGACCGTCTCAGTGACACTGTTTGTGCACCAGCTGCCGGTTGTGGCGGGGTCCACATCGGGCGCCGGGGGCGGACAAGGATCAGTCTATCTTCGATCCCCAGGAGAAGGAGGTCGATTCGCCCAGAGCAATGGTCCAGTAGATAGGAAGCTGGCTATTGATGATCCTGAGATCGGCCTGGTCTGGGCCGAGAGCTACCTGGCAGAGACTCCGCACGATCTGCCGATGGGCGCCTACTACCTAAGCGCGTCACTGGCCGATCTGGGTTCTGACAGCTTCGCCCATCTGTATCAGGATGAGATCACGTTCCCGATTGACCGCGTGACGCTGGGCTACGTCGTGGTGCCCTGGCGTGGGAATCTCGCTATGGCGACCCGGGTTGGCGCGACGCTGGGCGCCGGTTCAGCTGCGGCTTCCCCATTCACACTGCTGGGATATGAGACGACTGGCGAGTTGGCGCCCGGTGGCGCCGTCGATGTCACGCTGTACTGGGAAGCTCAGGGAGACATGGGCGACGCTACCGCGTCCCACTTCGTCTTTGTCCATCTGCTGGACGCCAGCGGACAGCTCGCGGCCCAGCATGATGGGCCGCCCGTGGGGGGACGCTATCCGCTGGCAGCGTGGGTTCCCGACGAGCCGGTGCCGGATACGCACACTCTGTTCCTGGATCCGGCATTGCCGGCAGGCACGTACACCCTCCAAGTGGGGGTCTACACGTGGCCCACCTTCGAGCGGCTGTCGGCGTGGGATCCCACTGGGAACCGGATGCCAGACGATGTCATCCGTCTCGACACTGTCGTAGTCAAGTAGGGGTTTGGTCGATCCCCCAGCTTGTGCTGTTTCGATCTACCTGGTGCTCGCCAAGCGTGAGAATCTCACATCCAGCGTCGCCGTTGACAACTTCACGCGCCGTGCTATACCCCCAGACAGTGATGCTGAAAGGAGACCCAATGACAGAGAGAGCCTTGGTTCCCATTGCAGATGGGTCGGAGGAGATCGAGGCGGTTTGCATCATCGACACGCTGCGGCGGGCCGAGGTCGACGTTACGGTGGCGTCGGTGATGGGCCGGCTGGCGATCACGGCTGCACGCGGCACGAAGATCGTGGCCGATGCTCTGATCGAGGAATGCGAGAACGAAACGTACGATGTGATCGCCCTGCCGGGCGGGATTCCCGGTGCGGAACACCTGCGAGATTGTGCTGGTCTTGTCGAGATGGTGACGGCGCAGCGTGATAGTGGCCGGCTCTATGGCGCGATCTGTGCATCGCCTGCCGTGGCGCTTCTGCCGCATGGTTTGATTTCGGGGCGCCGCGCGACTTGTTTCCCGAGCTATCTGCCGGCCCTGGCTGAGGCTGCCGATGTCGAGGCTGTCGAGGACCGTGTTGTGGTCGATGGGAACCTGGTCACGAGCCGCGGGCCCGGGACCGCCATTGAGTTTGCGCTGATGCTGGTTGAGATCCTTTCCGGTGGTCCCGCGCAGGCGGCGGCGATCGGCGAGCGGATGTTGGTGAAGTAGCGCAGAAGCATTCAGCTTTCAGCGGTCAGCTAAGTAGGGGCAGTAAGGAGTAAGCAGTATGGCAGGTCAATCGAGTGAACTGCCTACTTCGACTCCCTACTCCTGCTGCAGGAAGATCACCACTACGTACCGTTCATTCTCAGGGAGACCAGATGACTACGACACTACGTGATAGATTTTTCGGCTGTATTGCTGGGGTGCACAT
Source organism: uncultured Anaerolineae bacterium (assembly GCA_965602565.1). Lineage (GTDB taxonomy): Bacteria > Chloroflexota > Anaerolineae > B4-G1 > SLSP01 > PWVB01. The sequence goes on along the minus strand of CBFCZM010000197.1, from coordinate 3,363 downwards.
CGGATCGGCTATGGCCGCGCCGGTGGAGGGGTGGACGTACGAGCGGATCGAGGCGAAGTATGGCACGTTGGCCAGGCTCTTGCCCTATCATCACTACCGGGCCACGACGGATTGGGTGCGCGAACCGGGCACGACGGAGGATGGCGTCGAGCGCCAGAAGCTGATTATCACCGCGATCATGCGAAAGCAGGACCGCATCACTGCGGAGGACCTGCGTGCCACGTGGGTCACGGACATGAATCCCGACGGTGCCGGTGTGGTCTCCGAGCCTTTTGAGGGACCGCTGCTGGCGATGGCCAAGACCCCGATGCCGGCGCGCGACATTGGCCGCTACTGCGACTATGCCGGGTTGGTCTCCTTTGCCAGATCGTGTCACCCGATTGGCCTGATCAATGCAGGAGACGCTGAGCACGCTCTGGAGGATGTGCTGGAGGTCGGCCAGATCTACCAAACGTCCAACAGCCGCGGGCTCCAATGGGCAGCCGTGACGGGGGTGGCGATTGCGGAGGCCACAAAGCCGGCTGCAACCGTGGACAGCGTGCTGGGCGCGATCTTCGACGTCTGCGGCACCTTCTCGGAGCGTTTTGTTCAGGACGCCGGGGTTGTCCGCGAACTGCAGCGTGGACTCGACAAGACCGCGGGATGCAGCGACTTCCGTGAGTTGCGCGCCGCGTTTGATGACATCTACAGCGGCCACGGTCTCCCCTATGCGCACAGCTATGCGAACGAAGTTGTGACCAAGGCTGTCTGTATCTTCAGAATGGTCAAGGGTGACTTGACGCAGGCGATCATCTCCGGTGTCAATATGGGCCGCGATACGGACTGCATGACGGCTGTCGCCTCCGGCATCGCCGGGGCGCTGACCGGCAGCGCTGGTCTTCCCGGAGAGTGGGTGACGCAGGTAGACTACGCGGCTACTCTCAACGCCTATACGAACACCCAGCGCACCCTGGCCGAGCACGCCGATGGCTTGCATGACGCGTTTGTGGCACGGTTGGCGAAGATGCGGGTATACGCGGAGGGGATGGGGTACTAGAGGCGTCACGATTCACCATTCACGATTCACTCGTTTGGTGGCCGGCCATCGTGGTTGGCAGATGCCCGTTGCACAGCGATCCTGAATCGTGAATCGTGGTGCTGCGGTCTGCCACTTCTGAGTTCCTGGAGTACTCCCAAGGAGTTAGTCTTGACTATCCACTACGGCGCGCACTGCTATCTGTTCACCGACCGTTGGTCTGATGACCAGCTTGGCTTGCTGGACAAGGCCACAAGACTGGGTCTGGACTTCTGGGAGATCGCGGTGGGCGATGATGTGGTCTTCGATGCCGCGATGACACGAACCCGGGCTGAGTCTTTGGGACTGACGCTGACGGTCGGCCCCGGCGGAATGTGGCCGGAGTCCTGTGATCTGTCGGCCGATGATTCCGCCGACCGCGCTCGCGGATTGTCCTGGCACAGAACGCAGGTAGATCTGGCAGCCGAGCTGGGTGCGGTTGCCTACACGGGTGCTCTATACGGTCATCCTGGCGTGGTCAGGCGCCGCATCCCGCCCACCGATGAGATTACGCGCACGGCGGAGGGGCTGCATTCCCTGGCGGCATACGGTGCGGCGCGCGGCGTCCAGATCGTGCTGGAGCCGATGAGTCACTTTCGCACCCATATGGTCAACACGCCTGAGCAGGCAATGCGGCTGATCGGCTTGGCGGATCACGGCAACCTGCACGCCCTGCTGGATACCTATCACGTGGTCACGGAGATCCGTGACTATGCTTCCGCGATTCGCACTATGGCGCCGCGGCTGTGGGGACTCCACGCGTGTGAGAACGATCGCGGTGTGCCGGGCAACGGCCTGGTACCGTGGGATGAGATTTTCGCAGAACTCAAGGTCGTGGACTTCGATGGCTATGTACTGATGGAGACGTACAATTCCGCCATCGGTGAGCCTGCTGGCGGTTTCGCGTTTGCCCGCGGGATGTTCCACGATCCCTGTCCGGATGGTGCTGCGTTTGTCCGCCAGGGTCTGGCATTCTTGAGGGAAGGCATGGACGCGGCATAGGCGTGTCCGGGCCGTACGTAGGGCAAGCTGACGGCTTACCCTACGGATCGGGTGGGTTAGTGTTGAGCGGGAGGGCAAGCTACCAGCTTACCCTACGGATCGGGTGGGTTTGTCCTGAGGGGGAGGGCGAGCTAACAGCTTACCCTACGCAGCGGGTCGGACTGTCTTGAGGGGGAGGGCAAGCTAACAGCTTAGCCTATGTGGAGGCATCGTGAAGATTGACGCTCACAACCATCCTGACTGGCACGGTCACGGCATGGACAGGTTCATCGATAACATGGATGCTCACGGGATTGAGCGTACGTGGCTGTTGAGCTGGATTGCGCCGGAGGACGAGTACACACCGGCGTACAACGGCCAGATGCCGCCGCTGGCGAACGGCCCGATCCCCTTCGAGCGCTGCCTGAGCTATGTTGAGCGGGCGCCGGAGCGTTTTGTGCTCGGGTACGCGCCGGATCCCCGGCGTCCGGATGCCGTGGACCGTCTGCGGGCTGGCGTTGAGATCTACGGTGTGCGTGTGTATGGTGAGCTCAAACTGCGCGTGCGTTACGACAACCCTGACGTGCTGCGGATGTTCCACGCGTGTGGCGAGCTTGGGCTCCCCGTAGTCGTGCATCTCGACTATGAGTTCGACACCGGCGGCGCCTACCCGCGGCCCAGTTGGTGGTATGGCGGTGGCATTGAGGCTTTCGAGAATGCGATTCGGGCGTGCCCCGAGACCATCTTCATCGGCCACGCTCCCGGCTTCTGGTCGCACATCTCGGGTGATGGTCAGCATGACAAGGAAAGCTATCCTGCGGGCCCCGTCGTGCCCGGCGGCAAGGTGCCGCAAATGCTCCGAGACCATCCGAACCTTCACGCCGATCTCTCCGCCGGATCCGCTCGCAACGCATTGAGCCGGGATATGGCCTTCGCCAGGGAATTCGTCCTGGAGTTTGGGGACCGGCTCCTCTATGCGCGGGATGGGTTCGGCGGGGAACTGGATGAGATCCTGGCCCAGCTGACGCTGCCGGGCTCGGCGCTGGTCAAGATCCACAGCGAGAATGCGCTGCGCCTGGCGTCCCTGTAGTTGCGGCCCGAAGGAGCTAGCCTATACTAACCGTTTACATACCAAGCCCTCCGTTCTGGGCTGTGCCGGCTTCATAGACGCTGCTTCCTCGGAGGTGAGATCATGGTATTGGACATTCTTCTGATGGTGATCATCGTTGGTGTGGTGGCCTTCTGCACGGCCCAGGGGCTTGCCCGTTCGGCCGCGATGCTCTTGGGCTTCTACATACTCTGCATCCTGGTGGGCATGCTGATTGTGG
>CBFCZM010000196.1:0-5743 GCA_965602565.1 uncultured Anaerolineae bacterium | reverse complement strand
CGGGGGATGCGCGGGAGATGGTTCGCGTTCTCTACCACAATGAGATTGACGTGCTCAGCCTGGCCTCGCTGCTAATCCACGCCGCGCGGATGGTGGAGATGCCCGCCGAGATGGGGTTGGCCTCCGCCGAGTGGGCCGGCATCGGGCGCGTGTATGATCGCGCCGGGTGCGAGGATCAGGCGTTCCGCGCCTGGCAGGTGGCGCTCTCCGGTGAGACTGACGAGCTGGTGGCGAGCTGCGCGGTGCGGCTGTGGCGGGAGATGGGCGTCCGTTACAGACGGCGGAAGGCCTGGCCCGAGGCTCTGGCGATCTGGGATACGTGGCTGAACCGGCTGCCGGGGGATGTCGTGCCGTTGGTGGAGAAGGCCAAGTATTACGAATGGACAGTGCGCGACCTGGACGAGGCCCTGTCCTGCACGGAGATTGGGTTGGCTCGGGCGGCGGCGCATCCCAAGGGGATGCGGCGTCTCGGGATCCTGGCGGAGCTGGAGCACCGGCAGGAGCGTCTGAAGCGCAAACTGGCGCGGGCAGAGGTCAGGGCGGATACAGTGCGCGTGGTGTTGGCCACACACAATGCCGGGAAGCGGCGAGAGTGGGTGGAGCTGTTGGCGGGGTTGAGGGTGGACGTGGTTTTGCCGGAGGACATCGGGATCTCCTCAGACGTTGAGGAGACCGGCACCACCTACACGGAGAATGCCTTCTTGAAGGCGCGCACGCTGGCCGATGCCTCGGGTCTGCCGGCGCTGGCCGACGATTCGGGCCTGGAGGTCGATGCGCTGGACGGGGCGCCCGGGATGCACTCGGCCCGTTTCCGTCCAGGCAGCGACGAGGTGCGCTACTTGGCGCTTCTCAAGGCGCTGGAGGGCGTGCCGGCCGGGGTGCGGGGTGCGCGGTTTCGCTGCGTAGCGGCGCTGGTGCTCCCGGACGGGCGGGAGTTTTCGACCGTGGGCGTGTGCGATGGCCGGATCGACACCGCGGCCTACGGCCGTGGCGGATTCGGGTATGACCCTGTGTTTTACGTGACCGAGGCCGGCAAGACGATGGCGGAGCTGACCGAGGCGGAGAAGAACCGAATCAGCCACCGTGCACGCGCGGCGCAAGCGATGCGCCCGATCCTGGCGGCGGAGCTTGACGCATGACGGGCAAGCAGCGGCAGCTCTTCCTGTGGATTGTCGCCGGTCTCTACCTGGCGGTGGTCGCCACCGTGGTGTCACGGCTCGCGCCCATCTGGTGCCTCAACGTGGTGCTGGCGTTGCCGCTGGCGCTGCGCGTGCTGAGGCAGGCGGGCGGGGCGCAGGATGTCTCAGAGGTGAAGCCGGCGGCCGTGGAGTTCGCAGCCGTCTTCGTGGGCCAGGTCGTGCTGGGGTACATCATCAAGGTGATTGTTCGGTAGGGTGTACCCGGGGACCGCGGGCGTCCCGCGCGCTCTGTTGTGGACGCAGAAGGGACTCAGACGCAGAGCGCCGTACGGGCGCGCGCGGGCAAGATGCCGGGCATCAGAATGCCTACGGTCCGCAGAGCAGAATTGGGCGGATCGGACCTCAGACACGCAGTAGCGAGCTGAAGCCTCATCGATGGGGCGCTTTCTGGCTGCAGCAGCGCACTTGATTGCCGGGTAGTCCTGCCAATCTTCATAGAGTGATCAGCATCAACGTGAATCGAGAGAGGAACCATGCACCAACTAGAGCGTGAGCTTCGGAGCTACCGTCCACAGAGCCTCCAGGGATCGATGGACCTCCCCGACGAGTTTGTGTGGCCGCGGTATGGGGGGCGGTGTGTGGGCAATCTCGCACAGACGGCGGCGGGCCTGCTGGGGGCGGAGCTGCCCGGGGCGCTGCCGGCGCTGGACGCGAACATTCTGGGTGATCTGACGGAGGGTGTGAAGCGGGTCGTGCTGCTGGTGATGGATGCCATGGGTTGGCTGCAGCTCCAGCGGGTGATGGCCCAACGCGACGATCTGATCTTCCACTCGCTGGCGGAGAAGGGGCGGCTGATACCGATCACGACGACCTTCCTCTCCACGACGAACAGCGTGCTCAGCACGATCTGGTCGGGCCATCCGCCGCTAGAGCACGGCCTGCTCGGCTTCGAGCTCTATCTTCGCGAGTGGATGATGGCTGTGGAGGCGATCGGCTTTTCGTCGGTCAACGAGCTCTTTGCCAACACACTGCTGAAGTGGGGATTTGAGCCAGAGAAGTTTCTGGCTGTGCCCTCGGTGGGACAGGTGCTCGGGCCCCAGGGCGTCTCGACGGTGTCGGTGATCCACAAGAACTTCACGACAACGCCGCTGTCGCGGATGCACTTCCGGGGCGCCGACGAGGTGCGGGGGCACAGCTACGCCTCGGACCTGTGGGTGGCCCTGCGGCAGGCACTGATGGACTATCGCGGCAAGCGGCTGCTGCTCGGGGGCTACTGGCCCGCGGTCGATACGCTGGCGCACAAGTATGGCCCGGACGATGAGACGGCTGAGGCTGAGATGCGGGCGATCTCTATGCTGATGGAGACGCTCTTCCTGGAGCAGCTCGAACCCGAAGACCGTGACGGCACGTTACTGCTGTTCACGGCGGATCACGGGCAGATGCGCACGCCTGCATCTGAGACTGCAGTCCTGGACGATCATCCGCAGCTACGGGATATGCTGTGGATGGCGCCGGTGGGCGAGAGTCGGGTGCCCTTCTTCTACACGCGCAATGGCCAGACGGACGCTGCGTGGGAGTACCTTGAGGGCCACTTCGGCGATCAATTCGTCTTTGTCTCACGGGAGCAGATCCTGCAGAGCGGTCTGTTGGGGCCGGGCAAGATGTATGCTGAGGTGCCGTACCGTCTTGGAGATATCACCGGGATCGCTAAAGGGCCACACGCCTTCTCCTGGGACCAGGAGGACGCGGAGCGGTTGCTCGGACGCCACGGCGGACTTACGCCGGAGGAGATGCTCGTACCGCTCCTGGCAGCCCGATTGGACGCATAATAGTGAGGGGGAGACGGATGCAGAACGTACGGATCGTTTTGGTTGGTTTGGGGAATCTCGGACGCCGGTTCTGTGAGACGGTGGTGCTGAAGGAGTCACTGCTGGCCGACCGCTATGGCCTTAGCCTGACGCTGGTGGGCGCTGCTGACAGCCGCGGTGCTGCCTACGACCCCGCGGGCCTGGATTTGCTCAAGGTCGCGGAGATCAAGAGCGCGGGCGGGACCGTCGGCGACTATCCCGACGTGGGACGGAGCGGGTGGGACGCGCTGGACCTGGTGACGACGGCAGAGGCCGACATCCTGCTGGAGGCTTCGCCGGTACACCTTGACGTCGGCGCCGAGCCGGGGTTGACATGTATCCGCACGGCAATGAACAAGGGCTGGCACGTGGTCACGCCCAATAAGGGACCGTTGGTCACCGCTTTCGGCGAACTGCACGCGTTGGCGCGCGAGAAGGGCGTCGCCTTCCGCTACGACGGGACCGTGGCTGGGGGGCTGCCGGCGCTCAACGTCGGGTGCCGGGATCTGCGCGGTGCGCGGCTGAGTCGCCTGGAGGCGGTGCCCAACCTTGTGACGGGCTACGTGATGGATATGCTGGCCGAGGGGATCTCGTGGGAGGAGGCCACTGTCAAGGCTCGCGCCGAGGGCGTGTTGGAAGCCGATGCCTCATGGGACCTGGACGGTTGGGATGCCGCGGCGAAGCTGGTCATCCTGGCGAACGCGGTGTTGGGATGCGATTCCAGAATGGAGGATGTGGATCGCGCTGGTATCTCGGGCGTGGGGCCTGCCGAGCTGGCGGCTGCGCGCGCGCGCGGGCAGAAGTACCGGTTGCTGGCCTGCGCCGAGCTGCAGGAAGATGGCACCTACCGACTGTCCGCTGCGCCAACGGCTTTGGCACCCTCGCACCCGCTGGGACGGCTGGGACGCAAGCAGATGGGCGTGGTCTACACGACCGACATCTACGGCACGATCACCTTCATCATCGATGAGCCCAACCCGGTGCCCTCGTCGGCGACGATGCTGCGCGACTTGCTTGATATCTACGTTGATGACTCAACGACCCTCGTGATCACGTGACTGCGGGCAGAGGGGGTGACGTACGGATCCTCAGATTCGCGCTGGGTGCGCTGATTGCCGGCGTCTTGTTGCTGGCCGCATCAGTCGTGCTGGATGGGGGGATCGATGGGCGTGGCGCCATTCCTGATGCCGGACCGCAGGAGGAGGCGACTGCTATACCCACGGAGACTCTGACGCCAACTGCGTCCCCGACGGCGTCACCTACGCCGTCGCCAACGGCCTCTCCTACGACGACACCATCGCCGACTGAAACACCATCGCCTACGCTCACGCCGACTGCGACGCCGACCGAGACGCCGACTGCGGCACCGACCGAGACGCCGACGGCGACACCTACTGAGGCGCCAACTGCACCGTCTACGCCTGTGCCCCCGGTGGACATAGACGTGGATGCTACACTGCTGCCTGCGACCCCTGCCGCAGGGTTCGGCTCGGCCTTCGATAACCGGCTCTGGGTGGGGCTCTACGGCACGTGTGCGGGGCGTGGCCTGGGCATCCTCGGGAGGGCTTCTGCGACAGAGACCGTCACGATGACGGTGCAGCAGGCCATCGCATACCAGGCTATGCTGACCGGTACGCAGGTCGTGCCCTTCTTCCATATGGTCACAACCATCGCGGACCCGCACCCCGGGCCGGATGGCGACTATGTACACCGGGTCGCGACGGAGACGATCGGCCTCTGGGTCGATGTAGCGCAGGCGCATGGCGTGTTCAGCGTGCTCGACATCCAGCCGGGGTACAGCACGATCACGGAGGAGGTAGCCTACCTCGGACCGTTCCTGCAGCAGCCCGGCGTCCATCTCGCCCTGGACCCCGAGTTTTCGATGTATGACGGCGTCTCGGTGCCCGGAGGCACGATCGGGACGATGACCGGCAGCATGGTTAACGGCGCGCAGGTGCTGCTCAACGAGTACGCCCTCATTGCAGGTGAGCGGAAGGCGTTAGTCATCCACCAGTTTGACAACCGGATGTTCAGCGGCAAAGAGGATCTGGTTGACTATGCCAACATCGATCTGGTGTGGGACTCCGACGGGTTCGGTGGGCCGGGGGCCAAGACTGCCGACTACGAGCAGTACGCTGCAGAGCCGGGGTTCGAGTACGGCGGCTTCAAGCTGTTCTATAACTACGACGTGCCGGTTATGCAGCCCGCGGCGGTGTTGGAGTTGGAGCCGCTGCCGGCGTTTGTGGTGTATCAATAGCGGGAGAGCCCTCACCCCGTGTGCGCAGACGCACCCCGCCCCTCTCCCATACTCCGCGGACGGAATGGGAGAGGGGACGGAAACAGATTGAGAGGCGTTGCTGTTCCCTCCCGTCTCCTGGCTGCCGGGAGAGAGGACGAACTTCTGAGTTCGCGGGGTGAGGTCTCACTTTCTTGGAGGCTTCGATATGCATTGACGTGCAGCGGAATTGATTGAGACGCTGGGGCTGCGACCCCATCCCGAGGGTGGGAGGCGTACCGGTCGGCGTCGACGGTGATGCCGGACGATGACCGCGATGCACGTGCCGCGCTGACCACCATCTACTTCCTGCTGACTGAAGGTCAGATCAGTGCCTGGCACCGGGTGCTGTCCGACGAGGTGTGGCACTTCCACGAGGGTGAGCCGCTGGCGTTGACGTGGGCCGATGCGGATGGCGCGAATGCGCTGACGCAGGTCCTTGGGCCGGTCGGTGCCGATCAGATGCTGGTTGCCGTGGTGCC
>CBFCZM010000195.1:0-5753 GCA_965602565.1 uncultured Anaerolineae bacterium | reverse complement strand
AGCTCAACAACGCGCTGCGTGAACTCAGGTTGGCGGAGGAACAGGAGATCATCCGGTTGTTGCGCGAACTCACTGCGAAGGTTGGCGCGGCTGCTGATGAGATAGCCCATGCGCTGGACGCGCTGGCTGAGCTGGACCTGAATCTGGCCAAGGCACGCTATGCTGAAGCGCTGTTCGCCGCGGCGCCCGAGTTGGTGCCGATTCCCGTGATACCGCCGCCATCTGAGAACGGTAATCAGTATCCCGGCACCGTGGTCCGGCTGCACGGTGCACGCCATCCGCTGATCGATCCGGAAGAGGTAGTACCGGTCAGCATTGATGTCAGCGAGGACACGCACGTGCTGGTGATTACCGGTCCGAACACTGGGGGAAAGACTGTGTCGCTAAAGACGATGGGTCTGCTTACCCTGATGGCGTTCGCCGGCATGCATATTCCAGTCGACGACGGGTCCCGGTTGTCGTGCTTCGACCTCGTCGTCGCGGATATCGGCGACGAGCAGTCCATCGAGCAGAGCCTTTCGACGTTCTCGTCGCATCTGACCAACATCCTGTCGTTCCTGGATGATGTGGATCACGGCTCGCTGGTGCTGGTTGATGAGCTGGGTGCTGGGACTGATCCTGCCGAAGGCGCGGCGTTGGCACGCGCACTGCTGGAGGCACTGCGTCAACGGCGGTGCATGGTCATGGTGGCGACGCACTACCCCGAGCTCAAGCTGTATGCTCACAACACACCTGGTGTGCGCAACGCCTCAATGGAGTTCGATGTGGAGACGTTGGCGCCCACCTTCCGGCTGAACATCGGGCTTCCGGGGCGCTCCAACGCTTTCGCCATCGCGCGGCGGCTGGGAATGCCGGAGTCGATCGTCAAGCAGGCCCAGGGGATGATCTCCGGTGAAGAGCTGCGGGCCGAGGATATGCTCAATGATCTTCACACGCTGCGCATCCAGGAGGCAGAGGCCCGCGATGAGGCGCGGCAGGCACGGATGGATGCGGACGCGCTGAGACGCGATCTGCGTGAGCGACTGGCCCGAATCGAGCAAGAGCGCCGTGCCGTCCTGACCGAGGCGCAGGAGCAGGCCGAGGCCGAGATCGAGGTGCTGCGCTCGGAGCTGCGCTCACTGCGCACCAAGATGATGCTGACCCCCATGAGTGGGGCGTCATCGGTGCTGGACGAGGTCGAGGACGCGTTGGGCGACGTCGATCCGGTTGTCGCCCTGCCTGAGCCGTTGGTGGCGGACCTGCTGGCCGAGCCTGAGGATGCCCCTGAGCGTCCTTTGGCTGTCGGAGATACGGTGAGGTTGCTCTCTTTAGGTGTCCAGGGTACGGTCCTGGCGATCGACGGCGATGAGATCGCGGTGCAGACCGGAGCTATCCGCACCCGCGTTGCGAGGAATGACATAGAGACTATGCCGCACGCCGAGATCCCTAGACCGGCATCCGAGGGACTGTCACTGCCTCGCCGGGTGGCCTCGCCGGGCATTCAGATTGACCTGCGCGGACAACGCGTCGAGGATGCCCTGCACGAACTGGATCGCTACCTGGATGAGGCCGCGATGGCCTCTCTGCCGTGGGTGCGTCTGATCCATGGCAAGGGAACCGGCAAGCTGCGCCGCGAGGTGCGGCGTTATCTGGGCACGCATCCGTTGGTGTCATCGCACGAAATCGCCCCGCTCAACGAGGGTGGGGGAGGGGCGACGATTGCCCACCTGGTGAACGCACGTTAGTTGCCGAGCCTCGCTACCCATGCAAAGAGGGCCGGGCGTCATCAAGACGCCCGGCCCTTATCATGGATTTGGGTGACGCTAGCTGCTGGTCACGCGTCCTCTTTGCCTTTGTCGCCGCTCTTGAGCTCTGAAGTCGTCGGTGTTTCCGAGCTTTCCTTTGTCTCGGAAGAGCCAGAACTCTCCAGGCCCTCTTTGTCTTTTCGATTGCCTGGGATTGCCGTGGAGGACTTGCCCCGGTTGTCCGTCACGTAGAAGCCGGAGCCTTTGAAGATGATGCCGGCGGGCTGGATCAACCGCACGACAGCTCCGCTGCAGTCTGGGCAGATCCTCACAGGATCATCGCTGAAGTGCTGGCGTCGCTCAAAGCGCAATCCGCATTCCTCACACTCATATTCGTACAGTGGCATACTGCCTACCTCCCGGAACCTGACCGCTACATTATAGTCCGTTTGCAGTAGATGACAAGGTACGGCGACAGCCTGCCCCTATGGCAGTTGGCTCCGGAGGTCGGCGAAGAGGCGATCGAACATCTTCAGCGTCAGTCGTCCGGTCTGGGTGTTCTGGCGGCTGGGATGATAGGAGGCGACCATCCTGGGGATGGGACCAGGGATGGCGCAATTCATCCCGTGCGCGAACTTCATCTTGGGCACGTCGTGGCCGGTCTCTCTCAAGAGTCTCCGATAGCCGTCGAAGGCGACCTGCCCCAGCGCCACGACGACCTCCAGTCGGGAGAGAAGCGCGATCTCGCGCATCAGAAAGGGCCGGCAGTTGGCCAGCTCCCGCGTCGTTGGGCGGTTCGCGGGCGGCACGCACCGTCCTACTGCGGTGATGAAAACATCCGACAGTGTGAGACCGTCATTGCGGTGGCGCGCGGTGGGCTGATCGGCAAAGCCGGTGCGATACAGCGCGCCGAACAGGGTCTCACCTGAGCTGTCGCCGGTGAACATCCGCCCGGTGCGGTTTGATCCGTGTGCGCCCGGAGCCAGGCCCAGGATGAGCACACGAGCGTCGGGATGGCCGAATCCTGGTACGGGTTTCCCCCAGTAGTCGGCGTCTCGATAGGCTTTGCGCTTCGTCTGTGCTACCTCTTCGCGCCACGCCACCAGGCGTGGGCACTTGCGGCAGGTGATGATCGCGCGTTCGAGTTCGCCCCAGGAATCAGCGGGGGGGATGTCCAGGTTGTCCACGGTGCCTCGCTAGGTCGCGGTGTGGTCGTTCGCGGCCAAGAATGTCTGCGCCTCGGCGTATTGCCCAAATGCGCGTTCGGCTTCTCTGAAAGCAGATGTATGTGCGTGCCGGCGGCCGTTGACCATCTTCGTTCCCATCGTCTTGTGCAGGAGTTCATGGTAGACGACGAAGTCCACTACGTAGGCCGGCACATCTGCACTGTCGAGGCTCATGCTGATCATGATGGTATCCCGAGTGGTGTCATAGTGCCCCAGTTTCCTGGTTGCTGGCCGGCGGCTCCAGACCATTCGTGGCGCGTCGACGGCCCCGCCGAAATAGCTCCTGTTAACGCGCTGAAGAGCCGCGGTCAGGTCGTGATAGTGACCTCTGCCGTCCCCGGAGAGCGTGTCTGCCGTCTGCTGCACGGCGGCCCGTACTGCCCTGAAGTCCTTGGACATAGCATAGGCCTTGACGGATCGAAGCGCGCCATCATCCTTCGTTTGCCCCAGTGCCACACGCACCAGCGAGTTCAGCACCCGGTCGGGGGCATCGATGAAGCCCTCGTTCACGAGAATCCGGCGCGAGCGCTTCTCCACCTTGGTGCGATAGAGTACGGAAGTGGGGAAGATCTCGATCTTTGGGGCTGGTGCGCTCCCCCGGGCCCGCGCTCCCGCCTTCACCAGTATCGCCAATGCGCGCAGGTGGCGTGCCAGGTTGTGGGCATCGCTCAGGAAGTTCAGCCACTGGTAGCCACGGCGTGACCGTATTGGCAGCGCCGCCGGGGTCGCCCCAGCATCTTCGCACAATCCCTCAATCGCGTCGACCTCGGTTTTCAGGGCGCACACCAGGCGCTGGATGGCCGGCGAGGCCACCTTGTAGGGCGGTGGCCCTGAAGTCACGACATCCGACAGCTTGCTGTGGTATCGCCGGCAGCTCGTCAGGATCCCGCTGACGCGGACGCTGTTCTCCGTGATGATCTGGTCACTCGTGGGCCTTGGGAGGTCGCCGAGGTCGAGCCCACAGAGGTAGGCATACGCCCTCCGAGACGGGGTCGGAAGGTCCTGCGGCGTGGTCCGGTTGGCTCGGCAGATGTTGTCCACGGTGCGCACTGCATCGCGAACCGACGCGCGAAATTCCGATTCCTCCTCGGCAGAGATGCCGGCCCGCAGCTGATCGTGAACACGGTTCATCAGGCTCACAAGGCCGCGGATCTGTATCTGTCGCTGTCTGGCCCCCATAGTGCGAGTGTAGCATGGATCATCGGGCACACCAAGTGGTCGGGTTACGTCGTTGCCTGCATCAGATGTGCCAGGCAGGTGTGGATGTTGTCCGTCAGCGGCTCTTCGGTGTCCACAACGAGGCGTGAGATCGTGAGCGGATCGGCCCGGGCCTTGACGCGGCGATAGAGGTCGGACCCCCGGTTCGTCGCCGGATGCGTTCGGCGTGCCCGATCCTGGGCCAGCCGCTGTATCGCTGTGGCCTCGCTGCAGCGGCACTCGATGAAGACCAACGGGACGGCGAGGTCGGCGGCGGCCCGCACCACGGTCTCGACTTGATCGCGGCGCGAGAAGGTGCGCCCATCCAGGATCACAGTCCGGTCTGGTGCGTGGTGCAGCAGGTGCCCTGCGACCTGGAGCATGATGTCGACGCAGAGGTCATCCTGCTCTCGGGAATACGCCACGTCCTCCGGCCGGAAGAGGGAAGCGCGCACGTGGTCTTTGTCCAGGATCAGAGCCTTTGTGCCCTGGGTCCGCAGAGCTCCGACCAACGCGCGCGCCAGCGTGCTCTTGCCTGTACCGGGCAACCCGGCCATCGCGACTAACATAGGTGGAGACTAGAACCACCCCTTCGCCTGAGCTTCGCGGAGGAGGGTAAGGAAGCGGTCTTTGTCGCAGTGAGGCAGGGCCAGGGCGACGCGGCCCATTCGCCCACGTCGCAGATAGGCAAGCGTCCCCTCCTCAAGCGACAGGACGGATACGGCGACGCCATCCAGGTCCACGGTCTCGTGCGTGGCGCTGAACGTGGGGACCCAGCGCCCGTCAATCTTGCGCTCCAGCTCCGCCATGACGTCCACAGGGATGTCGTCTATCTCAAAGCGCCCGCAGTATGAGCGGATGTCCTCGGTCTCACGCCAGGCGACCGGGACGACAACGCTCTCAGCGAAGCGTACCTCGAGGGCGTAGGTCTCAGCTTTGGACATTTCGAGATCCAGATCGTTCAACCCGACGTCCAAGCCCCTGAGTGCCAGTGCAGCTCCTCCCACCAACCGGTAGTCGACGCCGTGTGCTAGCAGCTCCTGAGCCAGAGCTCGCAGGACAGCGCGCCACTCGGGCCGGCGGCAGACGGCCAACAGGTGCTCGACACCCCCGTGGATGCAGGGATCGTGGGCGATTCTGTAGTTGATGTCGACCCAACGCTCCCACGCATCGCCGGTGAGGGTGTTGATGCTTTCCTCTCGCGCGCTGGCGACACCTTCCACGCCCAGAACCGCCAGAAGGTCCAGTCCCGCGCTCTTGCACAGCGGTGCCACCTCGTTGGGATGGGCGAAATAGGCTACGAAGGCGGTTTGGCCATCTTCCCGTTGAGGCAGAAGCCCCGTCTTCTCGATCAAGTCATAGATCTCCGGGTGGTCGATAGCCTCTTCAGGGTACCTTCTGACCCCATCGAGGTGGGCGGCGTACCTGGTGATGAATGCAGCGAAGATGGGACCGCCCGGTCTGACGACCCGAGCGGCCTCGGCCAGCGCTTGTTGACGATCTGCTTCGTCCAGCAGGTGGTAGAGCGGGCCCATCATCAGCACCGCGTCGAATTGCCCGTCCGCAAAGCGCGAGAGATCCGTGGCCGTTCCCTGCTCAAAGCCGG
>CBFCZM010000194.1:0-5782 GCA_965602565.1 uncultured Anaerolineae bacterium | reverse complement strand
TGATCTTGTGCCCGTACTTGGAATCGTTGAGCAGCGCAACGCCGAAGTCCCGCTGAGAGAGGTCGGCCCACTTGTGGGCGACCACCTCATCCCGGGCCAGATCCCAGGTCGTATTGCGGTGCGTCGGGCGGTGCAGGTGACCGAACTGAATCTCGTACGTCGCCTCTTCGGCGTGGACCGCCACCGGGAACTGCGTCCTCAGCATCGAGGCCGTCTCGCGCCAGTGGAGCTTCGTCACGAACTCCAACCGGCTGCTGCCGGACGCCAACACGATCTCCTGCACCAACTCAGAGGCGCCCAACCGGTAAGTCTGCGTCACAATCGCCAGCGGCCCATCGATGCGCCCCTCCGCCGACACCAGCCCCATCCTTCGCGGCGTCTGCTCGGCGTAGTCCATCGGGAAGTCCCAGGCATCGCCCGGATCGACGAAGACCACCAGGCGGTTCGCCGCCTCACCCTCCGGGATCAGCTCGCGTCCCAGCCGCTTGTCAAACACCGACACGATGCTGCCATCCTCACCAAAGCTCACGCAGAGACAGTCATTCTCCAACCGGGCTCCGCTCGCCATCAGCGCGGCGACTTCCGGCGTCGGAGCACCACCCTCGACGGTCGCATAGCCCATTGACGGCACCTCAACACACACCCAGGCCCCGCCGACACGTACCCATTCCGAGCGCGCCCACGACAGGTCATTGTGCACCACAGCCGGTGACATCATACCGCTGGTGTCCACCATCTCGGCAATAACGGTCTCGCGCTCAGTCGACAGCGCGGCAACCTCATCGTACATCGTCGCATACCGCGCCAGGCTCTCGTCATACACCCGCTTGATCGACGATCCGGGCAGGATGTCGTGGAACTGGTACAGCAGCACCTCACGCCAGATCTCCGCCAGGCGCTCCTCGGGATACGCCCTACCAGCCACCACACCGGCCATCACCGCCCGCCACTCCAGCCCGCGCAGCCCAAGCTCCATCTTGCGGTTGTACCACTTGTTGCGCGCTTCCGTCGTCAGCGTGCCCTCGTGCCGCTCCAGATAGAGCTCGCCTACCCAGGTCGCGAAGCGATCCGCTTCCCTGCGCCACTGCCTGAAGAAATCCGCAGCTGACTCCTGCTTCACCGGGCTCAAACCCGCAAGATTCTTCAGGCGCATCAACCGCTCCAAATGTTCCGCCCCCGGCCCCCCGCCGCCATCGCCGATGCCGAACACCATCAGGCTGTGGTGCGAAACGCCCCTATCCCTGTAATTCTGCTCGATCCGGCGTACCGACCGCGGCGCAGCGGGGCTATTGTAAGTCTCCTCAGGCAGCATATGCGTCAAAACCTGCGTGCCGTCAATGCCCTGCCACCTGAAAGACTGGTGTGGGAAGCTGTTGATCAGACTCCAGGACAGCTTCTGCGTCGAGAACGTCGTGACCCCCGCCTTGCTCAGAATCTGCGGCAGCGCAGCCGAGTAGCCGAACACATCGGGCAGCCACAAATAGTCGACATCCACCCCAAACTCCGCCGCAAAGAAGCGCTTCCCCAGCAGCACCTGGCGCACCAGGGCTTCGCCACCGGAGACATTCGTATCGGCCTCCACCCACATCGCCCCCTGCGGCTCCAGGCGGCCCTCCTGCACCTTCGCCTTCATCTTCCTGTAGAGCTCAGGGTAGCCATCCTTCATCCACTGGAAATACTGCGGCTGGCTCGCCCCGAACACGTACTCCGGATACCGGTCCAACAGCTCAATCGCCGTCGAAAAAGTACGCGCCCCCTTACGGATCGTCTCGCGGATCGGCCACAGCCAGGCAAGATCCATATGCGCATGCCCCACCGCACTGATCAGCAGCGACGGATCCCCACCGCGCTGCTCGAGCAGGGGCCTCAGGATAGCGCGCGCCCTCGTCGCAACACCGGGCAGACCCTCGTAGAGCGCGTGCGTCACGTCGGTCAACCCTGTCAGCACCTGATCGTGGCGCGGGCTCTCCTCGGGCAACACCTTCAGCAGGTCCAGCAGCACCTCGAAGTCGTAATACAGCGCGCGGACCTCGTCCCGGCAGACAGCGACCGCAGCCTGCTTCACCGTGCCGTCGCCCGACACGTTGCCGAACAGATCATTGTAGCCGCCGTCGGCCCACACATCGATCGCTTCGCCTCCCTGCGCCCTGGCCGTTATCTCCAGCACGCGCTTTCCCGGCGTCCCCAGGCTGTAATCGTAATTCGACGCAACCGGCGTCAACCCGCGAACGGGCACACCCGCATCGTCGAACACGCACAGCTCACCGTTCACGTTCAGCAACAGCACCACGTGCTCCCCCGCTGCTTCTGCCGGGATCTCCCCCGTAAAGCGGAACCAGGCGCAGTCGAAGAGGTCTCCCCACGTGTCACCCAACGAGAGAGCCCGTGGCTCCCCGGTACAGCGATCCTCGAAGGAGACCGGCTCACGGGTGCACCAGGCCTGGATCGTCAACGGCGCGACCTCAACATAGGCGGCCTCGCCGATCATCCTGAGAGCCGCCTCCAGATGGCGTTTTGTATAGAACTTGTACTCGGGCATAGACACTGTCTCCTTACAACTATGAACGCATCTCAGCCAATATCACGACTACGCGCTTCTCTCAGTCCGATCACCCAGATCGGCGAAGAGATGTTCGAGCGTGGGGGTATGGAGGTACTGCTTGAGCCTGGTCGCGCGATACCGTGCATCCGGCGAGGATACAGGGTCCTGCCACGGCTCACCGCAACATGTGAAACTGGGGCATGGGAATCAGGGATCAGGCAATAGGGGAACGTCTCAACGCATGAACGTTACCCCCAGTCGCTGATCCCCTATCACCAGTCCCTGGCTAGCCAATCCGCCAGGTGGCGTTATCAACCGCTTCGAGCTTGGCGCTCGCCGCCGAGCGGACACCGGCGTCGAGAATCGCCATCACGTCTACGTTGAACCATAGACCCAGCGAGGGGTGCAACGGATCACCTGTGTCCAGATGGTGGAGATACTCCTGGGCCACATCCTGGCGCCCCTCGGGCAGGGGCTCAACCTCGTAGATGGTGGTCTGGCCACGACCGCGCTCCAGCCGCACAACCTGCCGACCGTCCTGCCGGTCCACCACCAGCGTCCCCGTGGTCCCATAGACGATGGGGCCGGTCGGCACGCCGTGGTCGAACGTCGTCCACGTCCCCTCCAGCAGCGCCATCGCACTGGGGAACCGCACCACGATCACACCGTTGTCATCGGCATCGCCCCAATGGCTATTGAGGTTAGCCTTCATCCCAAGGGCTGCGGTAGCCTTCTCACCAACATACCAGTAGGAGATCATCGCTCCGTAGCAGCAGAAGTCGAGCATTGCACCGCCGTGTGCTGCAGCCTGGTGCCACCACGTCGCGCCACGCTCCGGCCCGGTCATGCCATCGGCGACCTCGTCCACGCCCTCGTGCGCTGCCGCTGGTCCCAATGGGCCGGTATGACCGGCGCGCCACTTGACCTCCAACACCCGTCCTATCACGCCCTCATCGATGAGAGCCTTGGTCTTGCGCGCAGCCGATGACCAGGTCAGAGGCCAGTTGACCAAGAGCGTCGTGCCCGCGGCCTCGCATGCACGAGCCATCCGCAGCGCATCCGTAAGCGTGCCGGCCATCGGTTTCTCAATGCAGACGTTGGCCCCGGCACTCGCACACACCTCGACGATCTCGGCATGTCTGGCATTCTCGGAGGTGACAATGACGATGTCCAATGGCGTGCCCGCCGCAGCTTCCTTATCCATCATCTCTTTGTAGTCGTCGTATGCCTTGGCAACGCCGAGCTCAGTCAGCGCGTATTCCTTGTTCCACTCCCGGGTGTATGGCGCGGCTCGGAGTTCCGGCCTGGCAGGGACCGTGTCAGCGCATGCTGCCATCACGACCTGTGGGTGCTTCGCATACAGTGCGGCGACATTGTTGACATGCATATGTCCGAATCCAATGATACCTACACGATAGGTCTTCATCGATGCCGTTCTCCTATATAGATGAAAATCAGGGAGCAGGGGAACGTTGAGACGTCCCCTCTCCCCGATTCCTGGTCTCTACTGCCTAATGCTCAGTCCAGCCGGACTTCGCGACCCAGCTCCGCAGACTCGTAGAGGCCATCCAGCGCCTTGATGACGTTGAGGACCTGCTCGCGCTTGACGATCTTCTCCTCTTCGCCGCGCAGTACATGTACTGCGTGGGCCATGTACCGGAAATGTCCGGAGAAGGCCATGCCAGGCCCACCGGGCAGATTGGGTTTGGTCTCCACCATGTAGCGGTCCTGGTTGGCGACGTAGGTGAAGGGGTCGAAGTTGATGCCGCCCGCGGTGCCCAGAATGAAGCTGCTGCCCGCACCTTGCTGGATGTTGGCAGCCCATGATGTGCGCAATACCACCACAGCCCCGTTCTCCATACGGATATAGCCCGAAGCGAAGTCCTCGACGTCGAAGTCGCGATAATCATAGGGTAGGGGCTCGAACAGAAGACCAGCATCCGCACCGCTGTCGAACAGCGAGGTGGCCAGGTCCTCGTCTTTGTTACCGAACTTGAGAACCGTCTGCCCGCTGACAGCAACTGCCTTGGGACTGCCCATGACCCAGAAGAGCATATCGATCGCGTGCACGCCCAGGTCATAGACGGGACCACCGGCGTTATGCTCTTTGATGTGAAACACGCCCCACTTGGGGATGCCGCGGCGCCGAATGGCGGCCGTCTCGGCATAGTAGATGTCACCCAGCAGTCCCTTGTCGGCATACTCCTTGGCGGCATCGGCGGCGCTGTTGAAGCGCGCCGTCTGGGTGATGAAGAGTTCCCGTCCCACGGATTCGGCAACGTCAAACATCTCCTTGGCGTCCGTATAGCCAGGTGCGATGGGCTTCTCGCATAGCACGTGCGCCCCAGACCTGAGCGCGCCGATTGTGGGTGCCTTATGATGGCAATTGGGCGTGCAGACGGAGACGATGTCCGGCTTCACCTCGTCAAGCATCTGCTGCCAGTCACCGTAGTGTGCAGGAATGCTGTAACCGGCGGCGACTCTCTCCGCTCGTTCCGGCAAGATGTCAGCCGTGGCAACGATCTCCACGTCGTCGGGCAAGGCCGACCACGCCGGCGCATGCGCCGTGCTGCCAATCATTCCCGTGCCGACAATCGCTACTCGCAACTTCTCTTTTCCCACGATGTCCTCCTAAGTGATTGAAATACCTCTAGCTAAAGACCGCTTCCCTGCAACCGGATCACGATCAGCAACTCTTCCCGCAGGCCGATGAACCTGAGCCCCGGACACTGACCGCTGCAACACAGAGATTCTATCACAGCACCGTATTCATTCCCAATTCAACGTCTGCCGTGCTGCGATTCGTGACACCCGGGGCGCCACGGAAGTAATCACCGACGATCGATGCCGCGACCAGACCGCTCTCCAGAACCACCTGCTGCTTGTCGGCATCTATCGTCTCCGCGAGGTTAGTCTGGGGCCCCTAGCTTACGACCTTCAGGATGAAATCGCGCGCCTCCGCCAACTCGGGCGAAGGATCGTGCTTGGGCTCGTGCTCTACCGAGTAGACGCCCTGATAGCCGCTGGCTTTCAGCACGTGCAAGATCTCCTCGGCACCCTCCACGCGTTCGCCCGAGGCTTGCAGCGCACACCGGAGATGCGTGTGGTAAACACGATCCTTGAGAAGTTTCACAGCCTCGACAGAGTCGAAGCCCTGACCGGTCCACCAGCCCGGATCAGGGCAGATGCCGATCAAGTCAGAGCGCTGATTGAGAACCTCTCGCAGTTGCGCCGGATCTG
>CBFCZM010000193.1:0-5786 GCA_965602565.1 uncultured Anaerolineae bacterium | reverse complement strand
CCTCATCTCTCTCGGAGCACCAGTCTCCCGATTTCTATGCTTCATCATCAATCACCTCGTCGTAGCCAGAGTGCGGGTAGAATGCCACGGTCAGCGCATACATATGCGCGTCGTGGCGCGCGCAGTCGTTGGCAAGTGCGGCTTCGTCGAAGTCATGAAAGAGCTCGGTCAGCCGCGCAACGAACTCCTCAGTCTTCGACTCTGGTATGCAGTGCATGTGGCGCGTAACCATGATCGACCGAGGGTGTTCGGGGGCCCCGGCAGCGAGCGCCGCCCCCCTGGCCTCCAGGCTGCCCAGCAGGTCCTCTCGTGTTGCGTCCAGCGTCGACACGGCCAGAGAACTGAGGTCCTCCTTGCCGGCACGATCCCCAAACGACAGAAGGCCGTGGCGCACGTCCAACTGACCCGCAACCGCACGGTACACCTTCTCAACAAGATTGCCCACGATGCGACGGTCCCGGATCTCAATCAGGCCATGCTCTTCCAGCAAGTTGAAATGGTAATACAGACGTCCCGGCGTGAGGCCCAGCTTGGCGGCAACCGTCTTCACCGTCTGGGATTCTGCAACCAGCTGCTGAAAGATGCGCAGCCGTAGAGGGTCAGCGATGGTCCGCAATGCCTCCAGATCCCTGATCTCATAGGTTCCCGCCAACCGGCGGATACTCGATTCACGTTCGTCTTGATCGGGTGATAGATCATTCATCGCTCGACTCCTGTTTCTCGCTAGGATTATTTTGAGCGCTCTATTCCATTATGCGTGACCCCAACGCCTTTGTCAGGAGTCCCGTCGAGTCTGACCCTATGCGCCCTCTTTCTCCAGTCGGCCTGGTTGCGACTCTCGGGAAGTGCACTATATTCGCCCTGGAGGAGCAACAAATGGAGTGGCAGTTCGACGTATATACCATTGGACTGATATTCACGACGCTGGCCTCGCTCAGCATCGCGGGTATTGCGCTGCGGTACAGAGAACGGTCCGGCGCGCAGGCGCTGGGTCTGACCATGCTGTCCCTTTCCATATGGTCCTGCGCCTACATCCTCGAAGCAAACGCTGTGACGATCCCGCTGAAGGTCTTCTGGTCGCAGATAGCCTACATCGGGACTGTCTCCAGTCCCGTGTTCTTGCTCATATTCACAGCACGGTTCACACGCCGTCACCGCTGGCTCACCCGCACGAACCTTGCGCTCCTGGGGGTCATTCCCGCTGTCACGTTGGTGCTCGCGGCCACCAACGGTCGACACGGACTGATATGGTCCGCCTTCGAGTTCTCCGCTGAGACACGCCACATCATCATCTATCACCACGGTCCCTGGTTCTGGGTATTCGTCGCGTTCGTCTATGCGACGTTCTCGGCGGTGCTTGTCCTACTGCTTGCGGCAGCAAGACGCATGCACCAGCTGTACCGGCGACAGTCGCTGGTCATACTCCTCAGCATACTCCCCTCCACCGCCGTCAACGCGATGTATGTCTTCACGCCCGACGTCTTCAACAGCCGCGACTGGACGCCGGTTTCCTTCTTCTTCTGTGCAGCTCTTCTGACTTGGGCCTTCGCTGACCTGCAACTGCTTCGCCTTGTCCCTCTGGCCGAGCATCTCGTTCTGGACAGCATCCCGGATGGCGTCATTGTCATCAATGCCAACCGCTTGATCGTCGACGCGAACCCGTCGGCCTGTCACATGCTCGCGTCAGACAGTGTCATCGGGCAGGACATCGTGGCGGCCTTCTCCGGGGTCGAAGGGCTGTCTCATCTACCCGACATCGACGCACTGCCCTTCGTTGATGGGCTCCCCCAAGCGTCGCCGGGGGCCCAGACCGCCAACCTGAGTGGCGAAATCCAGATTGCGGGCACGCGACACATTGAGTGGCGATTGTCGCCAATTGGACACCGCAAGGTGCACCTACCCGGCTACGTGATGATCTTGCGAGACGTCACAGAACAGAGATCCGCCGAGGCGGCACTTCAGACGATGAACGCGACACTGGAGACTAAGGTCGACGAGCGAACCGCAGCGATACGAGCACAGCAGGAGCAGAGCGACGCTATCCTGAGGAGTGTGAGCGACGGCATCTTCGTGACGGACCGCGAACTCACTATCCGCTTCGTCAATCCGGCATTCACGACGCTCACGGGATACGGGTTTGATGAGGTCATCGGTGAACCAGCCAGTGCCTGCGTGGGAGATAGTGTGTACGGACTACTCCGAACCACCCAAGTCTCTGGGCAAGCCTGGCAAGGAGAGACCAAAGCTCAACTCAAGAACGGGCAACTCAGGGAAATCGAGTTGACGATCTCTCCCGTGCGTCATCACACAGATTCGATCGTTGGATATGTGTGTTCTGAGCGCGACATCACGAGTGCGAGAAACCTCGACCGCGCCCGCAAGGGGATCCTCGACAACATCTCCCATCAACTGCGCACGCCGGTCACGACGCTGAAGCTCTACACGCATCTACTGAAGCAGGCTGACCTACCCGAGCAACACCTTCGCAGTCTCGAGATCATCGACAACCAGATCTCGTGGCTGCAGAGCATGATCGAGGAGATACTGGAGATGACGTCCCTCGACAGTGGCCAAGCGGTCCGAATGTGGCACAACGTGCCCGTCGCGTCCCTGCTGGACCGCCTGACTGCTCGGCACCGAGCTCGTGCCACAGCAGCCGGGCTCAGCTTGAGGCTGGCGCCCCTACCCCGCGTGCAGTCCGCCGTCCGGGGCGACGAGGCCAGGTTGATCCAGGCTCTGGGCGAGGTCATTGAGAATGCAATCGAGTTCACTCCCGCAGGTGGGCAGATTGCACTCTCGGTCACGGCGAGCTCGATGGGCGGCAGGCGCGGTGTAGCCATCCATATCCAGGACACGGGTCCCGGCATTCCTGCCGATGAGCAACCCCGGGTCTTCGAGCGCTTCTTTCGCGGACGGATCACAGACAGCGGACAGGTGCCTGGCGCCGGTCTAGGTCTCAATATCGCGCAGACGATCGTCGCGGCGCACAACGGACGAATCAGCTTGGAGAGCGGCAACCAGGGCACGAAGGTCACAGCTTGGCTGCCGACCGTCGCGCCTGCGGAAGGCGATTAGCGACGGATCGAAGAGGTGCCGAGGTCATGTTGGCCGGGAGACGACGACCTGGTCGCCGCAGTTACCGTCGATGTATCGGGAGATACCAATGCATCCACCTTCACCGTCGGCGTGAGCAGCCCTGACACCGGCGTCGATCGCTACGCCGGCTCGTGAGCCGCCGAGAGCGAACTCCTCCGCCGGCGCTGCCGGTCCCACAGCTACATCAGTGAGCAGCTCCCTGAACCTAGCGAACTTGACTTTTCAGCCGGGTACGCTATACTGGGTGATCGGTAAGTATACGTAAGGCCCCGCGTGGTCTCGAGCGAGGGCTTTCTTGTGCCGATAGGCTTGAATAGTCAAGGGCGGCGGTTCAGCACTTCGAAACCGCCGTCCTTGCTGTGTGAGGGTATCACCGGGGGAGTTGCATGGCGAAGAGAGAAGCAGCGATTGAGGACGTACGAATCATTGGCATTTTCGCGCACGTGGATGCGGGCAAAACCACGACGTCGGAAGCGATCCTCTACCATACCGGGCGGATTCACCGCGCGGGCAAGATCGACGATGGGAACACGCAGTTGGATTGGATGGATCAGGAGCGCGAACGTGGCATCACGATCATGTCCGCAGCCACAGCGTGTCACTGGAAGGGGCGTCGCGTCAACCTGATCGACACGCCTGGGCACATTGACTTCACGGCTGAGGTCGTGCGGTCGATCCGCGTCATTGATGGTGCTGTGATGGTGCTGTGTGGTGTCGGCGGCGTGGAGCCCCAGACCGAGGCTGTATGGGGACACGCGAACAGCGAGAAGCTGGCACGCCTGATCTACATCAACAAGTTGGATCGCCTGGGAGCAGACTTCGGGCGTATCGTCGACGATGTCCACAAACGATTGACCCCCAACGCCATCCCGGTGCAGTTGCCGATCGGCATCGAGGATGACTTCCGCGGCGCAGTCGACCTTCTGACACAGCGAGCATTCATCTGGAAGGACGGCGAGGAGATCCACAGCGAGATCGACATCCCGGCCGATATGGGTGATCAGGTCCAGGTTGCGCGCGAGGAGCTCATCGACACGATCTGCGAACGCGACGACGAGTTGCTCATGGAGCGTCTCGAGGACAAAGAGCCAAGCCTGGAAGCTCTCAAAGCGGGCCTGCGCAACGCAACGGTTGCCGGGGATATCGTGCCTGTTCTGTGCGGTGCATCGCGGGAACACATTGGCGTCGAGCCCCTGCTGGATGCTATCGTCGACTACCTTCCCTCACCCGTTGATATGCCCCCAATGGTTGGGCATCGCCCCGGTG
This sequence comes from uncultured Anaerolineae bacterium, assembly GCA_965602565.1. Lineage (GTDB taxonomy): Bacteria > Chloroflexota > Anaerolineae > B4-G1 > SLSP01 > PWVB01. The sequence continues at coordinate 1,424 of CBFCZM010000193.1, read as the reverse complement.
CGGAAGACGAGATCGTTGAGCGCCACGATGATCCGAACGAACCGTTCTGTGCATCCGCCTTCAAGATCATGGTGGATCCCTACGTGGGCCATCTGACCTGGGTGCGGGTCTTCTCAGGCACAGTCCACGCCGGCGACACCGTCTACAACGCGCGAGCCGGCGAGATGGAGCGTGTCGGTCGTATCTACCGCATGCACGCCAACCGTCGAGAGCAAGCAGACTACATGGGGGCCAGTGACGTTGTTGCTGTCGTCGGGATGAAGTCCGCGATCACGGGCGACACATTGTGTGATCCCCATGATCCCATCATCCTGGAACCGTTCGAGTTCCCGGAACCCGTCATCTCCGTAGCACTGGCGCCGCAGAGTAACGACGAGCGCGACAAGCTCCACAGCGCAGTGCGTCGCCTATGCGACGAGGACCCCACCCTGGTCCGCAAGCTCATCGGCGAGACGGGAGAGCTGACGCTCTCGGGCATGGGCGAGCTGCACCTGGAGATCACCGTGGAACGCCTCCGGCGGGAATTCGGACTGACTCCCAAGGTGAGCCTCCCTCAGGTATCCTACCGCGAGACCGTGCGGCAAGCCAGTGAGGTCACGACGACCTACCGAAAGCAGAGCGGTGGACACGGTCACTACGCACGAATCGAACTGCGCGTCGAGCCCCTCCCCCAGGGCGAGGAAGGCATCGTTTTCGAGAATGTCTCCACGGGTGCAAGCCTGCCGCGTGAGTTCATCCGGCCCGTCGAGATGGGACTGCGGCGGACATTGGAGGACGGTGTCATCGCGGGGTATCCCATCGTCGATATGAAAGTCACGCTACTGGATGGCGATTACCACGAGGTGGACTCGGCTACAATCGACTTCGAGATCGTCGGAAGCATGGCGGTGAAGGAGGCCGTGCTCAAGGCTTCGCCGTCCCTGATGGAGCCGATTATGGGCCTCGACGTCAATGTCCCGGAAGAGTACCTGGGCACCGTCATTGCCGACATCGGCCGCCGCAGGGGCACGGTGAACGAAATGCGCGTGCGCGGCTATTACCGCAACATCGATGGCGAGGTCCCGCTCGCCGAGGCGCGCGGCTACGCCACCGATCTGCGCAGCTTGACCCAGGGCCGCGGCACCTTCAGCCTCAAATTCAGGCGCTACGAGATCCTGCCCAACAGCCTGGCCCAGGAAGTCGTCGACGCCTACCGAGAGTCCCAACGGACGGCAGCGCGCTAGTCCGGCCCCTCCACACTGACAGCAGAGACCCACAGAGCCTTCGCCAGCTCTGTGGGTCCTCTCTATCTGGAGCAGTCATCTTGACGTTCGTAGCCGGTGAACTACACTCCTCCTTACACCATGAGGAGAGTTCACTATGCCTGATATCATCGACACCATCTTCCGGCGCCGCAGTATCCGCCGCTATCAGGACAAGGCCGT
>CBFCZM010000192.1:0-5800 GCA_965602565.1 uncultured Anaerolineae bacterium | reverse complement strand
GACTCACAGCAGAGGACATCACCGTCGAGGTCGAGGTGCCGCCGAACACAACAGCCCGCGTGACCCTGCCTGGGAAGGATGACGCTCCGATCGAGATCGCTTCGGGAAAACACACCTGGACCTATGCATATCAGGCCCCCGATGGAAAACGGAAGAAGCTGACCTTGGACAGCACGATTGGCGAGTTGATCGATGATGCCGAGGCCTTTGCCCTGGTTGCACAGGCGATGTCCGAACACGGCCACGAGCTGATAGGCGGTGTTCTGTCTCAGGAACAGTCACGCTTGCGAGATGCTATGGGATTCATGACATGGGGTAGGGACTTGCTTGCCTGCATTGAGGAGGTGCTCTCCGGGTTGAACCAGTGAACCCCGGTTCGTCCAGGATGGTCAACTGCTGGCGCAGCGCAGCGTTGAGCAGTTACGGCAACTGATGTGCTTCGTGTGCCGCGATTAGCTCGTTGACCAATCCCGCAGCGTTGTAGAACCGCACCCGGTGCCCACGGCGACACGCTCCTAGTGCCAGGGAAATCGGGTGCGGTTCATTTCTGGGGCAGAGATCAGATGGGAATCTGCACAATACCCTACGTCCTGTCCAGAGCTATCGGACCTGGCTCTCGCCCATCGACGCAACCATTCTGTGGAGCGCCCTTGGCGGCCGTGCGCGAGTTCCTGGCTCCTGCCGGACTTGCGCAAATGACAGACTGCGCTACCCTTGGAATGAAGGCGGGAGCACCCAACGTCCGGCGACTCGTGTGCGGACTGATGGGGGAGACAGCAGCTCGCCGAAGTCGACGTCGCCTCTCCAGCTGCACCCGCGGCTGGACTCAGCACGCAATACTGTGACCAGTGCAGCAAACGCAGAGGAGCCACCGGTGAACATAAACGAAGACGTGGAGCTACCCACGCCGCCGACGCGGATGTCAGCTGAATATGAGCTGCGCGAGAGCCTCGGCTGGCTGAGCAACCTCAGGTGGATCGCCGGTGCCGGTGTTGTGGCCGCCACCTGGATCGCCTGCTATATCCTCGGATTGGACATCCCGGCAGGCCCGCTCACCGCCATCGGCGCTGGAATCTGCATCTACAACGCGGGATTCTGTTGGTGGCGGACTCGCATTCAGCGCGGCTCTTCTGGCACCGATGCCCAAACCTGCACGCTGGTACGACTCCAGATCGGGGCAGACTGGATCGCGATTGCGGCGCTGGCTCACTTCTCCGGGGGCATCGAGAGCCCGGTCATCCTTTACTACTTCTTTCATATCACCCTGGCGGCACTCCTTCTTCCCGACCAAGACACCTACATCTCGGCGGCCGTGGCCACGTTGCTCGTCACGGGGACCACTCTACTCGAGTACTGGTCGATCCTGCCGCACCACCACGTCACCTGGCTCCTGCCGGTAGAGCTCTCCCGAAATCCACGCTATCTCTTCTCGGTCCTGTTCTTCTTCACCAGTACCATCTTTGTATCCGCCTACTTGTCCGTGCGGATCACGCGCCGGCTGCGGGGACGTGAAGCTGAGATGATACGGCTTAGCGGCAACCTGCAACATGCTTACTTTCAGCTGGAGACGATCTACAACAACGCCCAGGACGTGAGCTCAACACTTGAGCTACAGGAGGTGCTCGACCGGCTGACGCGCAGCGCCACCAACGCAATGAACCTGAAGGGCTGCTCGATACGTCTTCTGCGCGAGACCGGCACGCAGCTCAGCCTGGTCAGCAGCTACGGGTTGCGGGACGAGTATCTGAAGAAAGGGCTCCTGCTCGTCGCTCAGAACCCCGTCGTGCGCCAGGTTCTCGCTGGCGAAATCATCGCTGTATCCGATGTCACGGCCGACGACCGCCTCCAGTACCCTGTAGAAGCCGCAGCGGAGGGCATCCGCGCCACGCTCACGGCGCCTCTGGAAGGTAGGACAGGCCCGCTGGGCATCATCCGCGTCTACTGCGACAGGGCCAACTGCTTCACCGAGGACGACTATCACTTCCTTCTCGCGGTCGCCAGCCACGGCAGCGCCGCTATCGAGAACGCGATCGCCTTCGAGGCAGTACAGAATCTGGAGGAATCGAAACGCAAGTTCGTGCTCCTGGTCACCCACGAGCTCAGGTCACCGATAGGCGTCGTGCGCAGCCTGCTGAATACCTTGGCCGGGGGCTATGCCGGCGACCTTTCGGATCTGCAGCAAGACATAGTTGATCGAGCGGTGCGTCGCACCCAGTTCCTGCAGACACTCATCGACGACCTGCTGGATCTTGCCGCCGTCAAGACCGGCCTGCGTGTCACGGGAGAGACGGAGCCTGTCGATCTGCGGGTCACGGTGGCGCGGATCGTCGAGCGCTACCGGGTGCCGGCATCCGAGCAGGGAGTTGAACTGCGGCTGCGGATCAGCGACGGCCACCTGCTCTGCGTCGCCGGAACGACCGAAGAGCTTGACAGAGCCTTCAACAACCTGGTCTCGAACGCTGTCAAGTACACGCCGGAAGGAGGCGTCATCGAGGTCACGCTCGAGGCACAACCGGACAAGGCCCAACTGGTCGTCAGGGATTCAGGCATTGGTGTCCCGGGGGAAGCCCTGCCGCATCTCTTTGAGGAGTTCTACCGGGCCTCCAATGCGAAGGCCCGCATGAAGCAGGGCACCGGACTGGGCCTGGTCATCACCAAAGACATCGTGACCCGCTACGGCGGCACCATCCGCGTGGCCAGCGGGGAGGGCGAGGGCACCACCGTCACCGTGATTCTGCCCACCATCGCTGCTTCCGCGGACAGAGCACCCTCAGATGCGACCACTGATGCACCCCAGGATACACGTGCAACGGACTCTGGAACCGACCTACGCAATAACCAACAGGAGGAGCCCTGTGGAGAAGAAGAAGATCCTGATCGTTGATGATGACGCTGACCTGGTCCTGGCCACCCGAGTGGTTCTGCAGAGCGCCGGCTACGATGTAGAAGAAGCAGCCAACGGAGAGACGGCACTGGAGAGAATGCGCACCGACAAACCCGACTTGGTGCTCATGGATGTGATGATGGCAAATCCACTCGACGGCTATCACACCACTCAGCAGATCGCCGACGACCCACAGCTCAGCCGCATCCCCATCCTGATGGTCTCCGCCATCACAGCCTCCGCGTACGCATCCAGCTTTCCCACGGACCGGCTGCTCTCGATCCGCGAGTTCATCTCCAAGCCCGTCGAGCCGGAGGCCCTGCTGAGGAAGATCAAGCGCCACGTAACGTGAAGTAGGGACCTCGTCCGGCAGTCCCAGAGGCTGAAGTCTGCCTCCTTTCGGGCAGAAGCTGGGGCTCAGAACAGGCGCCGCTCAACAGCGGCGCCCAAGAGATTGGTTGGATCAACGGCCACCACTGCCAGTGCATCGCCACAGCGTGCTGGCTAGCCGGCACAATTGCGCTGTTGCGGCGTATCCAGTAACACCCAGGTCCTGACTTACGCAGTGCTCTCAGCATCTGTATGGTTGCCCCAGCTCTCGTAAGCACGAAGAATTGCCACCAACGTTCCTGCCAGCGGCGCCCCGACAAACACCGCCAGGTGCCACCCCTGGAGCGGAATGCCGGCGAGGAAGGCCAACTCGTACAGGGGGAACGCCAGCACCTCAAGTAGCTCCTGCCAACTGGTCGATACCAGGATCGTTGCCCACAAGACCAACATAACAGCGAAGTAGGTGAGCGACGCCCACCATGCCCAACTGCGCCGCCGCACGGTCCCCCACCCAATGACCAGCAGGCCAAGGATCGCGGCATCCACGCGCACATAGCCCGGAAGACCGGTCGCCCAGCCCCCTGGAAGCGGGAAAAGCCCGTTGAAAAACAGCAGGTTGTGCAGGAACACCACAGAGAGGGCCTCCAGACCTACCACAACGAGCACCGGGACGCTCTGGGATTCGACCCAGCGCGAGAACACACCGGGATGAGGTCCCGGGATCCCGAATGCTGCTTGCGCGCGGCGACTGCGATAGAGGCGAATCAGGAGCCCCGGCAGGGCCGCATATGATAGCACAGCCAAGAAAGCCGCAGCTGTACCGGCGCCCACAGAGAGTTCCTTGGTGGCCAACAGGATGAAGAGCAACACGATCAACAGCGGAACGCCGAATACGACCCAGCACCAGACGAGAGCCAGCGTCACGGACGGGACCCAACGACGCAGCGTCAGATGACCATATCCCAGCGGAATCAGCACAGCAGCGATAAGGTAGTAGCCCAGGATCTGCATCGCTATGTTGCCGAACATGAACGAGCCGAACCCGAAACCGTCATATGCAAAGCGCCCACCTGCCTCAAACCAGGTGAAGCACACCATCTCCACCGGGCCAAGAACCAGAGAGCCGATACCCACCAGCAGGATCAGCGTGCCACAGATTCTGAAGGCCAGACCAAGACGCAGGGCCCTGGTGTGTGTTGTCTCTGGCACCATCATTACCTCCGGACCCCTCAGAGCTGACTTCAGCAGCTCTCTGCGCAAGCCACGCCTGTGACACCGCAACATCTGCCCCATTCAGGATAGACCAAAGACCGAAACGTGTCTCCTGCAGGGATCACCGGCACGGCATCGCGCCCGTGTAGCGCTTGGCCCACGGTTACGCGGCATCGCGCTGCCCCCCATCTGTTGCCGCACCGATTGCGGCGCAAGGGCACGTGACGGGAAGCAGCGCCGCGTTGACAGGGGCTGCGGCACGCCGTAGCCCGGTCCTCCTGAGGATGGCTGATCCATCCTAGCTCTGTCCGCCTTGCATGGCCTGGAGCATCGCCAGCAACTCGCCAAGGTCACGGCTTCCGTTGAGGACGTCAAGGATGACCTGAGCCAACTCCGGTGGGAAACGGCCTTGGCTGAACAGAACCAGCACGCGGAAAGGCATTTCCCGCATCATCGCGGCCAGCATCTCCGCCAGCGGCGACTCGGGATCGATCTCCCCGAATGGACCCGCACCCATCACCTGGGTCAGCACCTGCTGCCCTGCAGGGTGCTCCATGATTGTCCCCAGCAGCGTGTTCCATTCGTAGACCACCGGTATATGGGCGGTTGAGGTCACCGTCACCTCAGCCGACAGCCGGATGTCGCGGCTGGACGCACCCACCTGAATATCGAACACGCCGGTCTCCACGCGCCAATCGCCAAGATCCTGATCCCAGAAGGCGAACGTGCGCATTCCCAGCTCGAAGGTGACCGTCTGGGCTTCTCCGGGTCGGAGCGCGACCTTCTCGAAGCCCTTCAACTCCTTGGGAGGCCGGATCACTGAGGAGGCCACATCTCGAACGTAGAGCTGCGCGACCTCCTTGCCCGCCACAGAGCCCGTGTTGGTGATGGTCACGCTGACCGTGAGCGTCTCCTGATCCGTCAGTGCGTCTCTGTCAATCGTCAGATCTGTGTATGCGAAGTCTGTGTAGGAGAGACCATACCCGAAGGGGAAAAGCGGCTCGATGCGGCGGGCATCGTAGTAGCGATAGCCCACGAAGAGTCCTTCACTGTAGACGACGCGTTGTGCATCGCCGGGGAAGCTCAGATAGGCCGGCGTATCCTCCGGACGCATCGGGAAGCTCTCAGCCAGCTTGCCGGACGGGTTGACCTCGCCAAAGAGCACATCCACAATGGCGCCCCCACCGGCCTGACCGCCCAGGTGGCCCTCCAGCAGACCCTTGGCAACATCCAGCCAGGGCATCGTGACCGGAGACCCGTTGCTGAGCACGACCACAACGTTCTCCTGTACCGCCCGCACCGCCTCCAGTAGCGCTATGTGGTTCGCCGGCAGCCCCATATGTGTGCGGTCGTACCCCTCGGACTCACAAGCAT
>CBFCZM010000191.1:0-5801 GCA_965602565.1 uncultured Anaerolineae bacterium | reverse complement strand
GCGATGTGGATGCGCGCCAGGGAGCTGGCAGACGTCAAAGTGATGCTTCACTCCTGTGGCAGCATCGCACCGTACATCCCAGACTTCATCGAGGCGGGACTCGACATACTGCAGCCCATCCAGACCTCGGCCCGGGGTATGGATTCTGTGACCCTGAAGCAAGAATACGGCCGAGATCTATGTCTCTGGGGTGGTGGTTGCGATACGCAGCACGTCCTGCCGCGGGGCACCCCCGACGACGTCGCCGCGGAGGTGGATCAGCGAGTGGCGACGCTGGCGCCCGGTGGCGGATTCGTCTTTCAGCAAGTTCACAATATTATGGCGGACGTTCCGCCGCAGAACATCGTGGCGATGCTGGACGCGGTGAACGCCGGGTGGGAAGAATGAAAGAATGGAAGAATCAGCGAATGGCCGATGAGGCGAGTAAGCGGTGAAGTGAGAAAGCAAAGAAAGCGATTGAGCATGAAGGAGAGCTTCCCCGCGTCCTGGCCTGCAGACTGGGACAGATTACAGGTGGCCGGGGAAATTCGCCTTCTCGCTCTTTCTCGCCTATTCTCTCCGGAGGTCCTATGTCTCAACCCAACATTCTCTATCTGCTGAGTGATGAGCACAGTTTCCGGTTTATGGGCCACGTCTCGCCTGAGGAGGGCGGCGAGCCGGTGTCGACGCCGACGTTCGACCGGCTGGCGGCTCACGGGACGCGTTTCACCGATGCCTACTGCCAGATGCCATTGTGCACGCCGTCGCGACTGTGCCAACTGACCGGCAAAGAGGTGCGGAGGTGCGGGGCCTGGAACAACGGCGCCGTGCTGCGCCCCGAGCTTGTGACGATGCCGCGGGTGCTGTCTGACGCAGGCTATGCGACCTGTCTCGTGGGCAAGATGCACCTCGGTGGGAACCAGCAATTCGTGGGTTTCCAGCATCGCCCCTACGGTGACCTCACCGGGCAGACGGGGCACCAGTGGGAGCCACTGAACCAAGGTGGGAAGGACAGCATGCGGTCGCGCACAGCGGACGCCGGTGTGACCGCGGTGCCCGAGAGCCTGCTTCAGGACGAAGTCGTTGCTCACGAGACGGTAGCCTGGCTGCGCGAGCACGCTCACACGAATCCGGATCAGCCGTGGTTCCTGTGCGCGTCATTCAGCCGACCTCACTTCCCACTGACAGCGCCGCGCCGTCATATTGATGCCTATTGGCCTGACGGTGTCACCGAGCCCAAGGTGCACGCTGCCGGAGATGCGTACGATCATCCCATGAGTGTGGGGATGCGTGAGGGATTCAAAGCCGACGCCATCGATCACGATGAGATGATGCGCGCTCGCGCGGCCTACTTCGCCAACGTGAGCTATCTGGATGAGGTGATCGGCGATCTGCTGCTTCGGCTCGATGCCGATGGTCTGCTGGACGACACGATCATCGTCTATACGACCGACCACGGTGAGATGGCAGGCGAGCACGGTGTGTGGTGGAAGAATGGCTGGTATGAGGCCTGCACGCGGGTGCCCTTTATCATCTCACTGCCTGAGCAGCGCGAGGGTGTGGAACCGGCTCGCGTCGTTACGACGCCCGTCGGGCTCACCGATCTTTTCCCAACCCTCTGTGGCTTCGCCGGTGCAGATGGACCCGAGGATCTGGACGGCATGGATCTGAGCGGCGCGGTGCGCGGCGAAGCATCGCCGGCGGAGAGGCCGATCTTCTGTGATGCGTTGAGCCCGCGCTGGGGCGCCGGGACGGAGTTCCGGATGATCCGGTGGCGGCAGTATAAGTATGTGGCTTTCCGGGATGCGCCGCCGCTCTTCTTCGATCTGGCAGCCGACCCGGGTGAGCAGCGCAACCTGCTTGACCACAAACTTTCGGTTGTGGACTCAGAGGCGCTGGCCTATCTAGCCCAGGTGGCAGCCGATACGATGGACTTTGAGGCCGCGGAGTGGGAGCGTCTGGTGCGTGATGGTGATCTGAAGGAGCTCTACGCGCAGGGCTTGCCTCAGGCATCCGGGAACCTATACTTGTTCCCGGATGGTCGGCTGGTCAACGCCGACGATGTGATGCTCACTACGCCAACCGTCCTGGCCGACGATCCGGCGGTGGCCTTCGGCGATTGGCCCGGTGGGGACTCCGAGGGTGGGCTTCCCTGTGATGCCGATGTCTCCGCGGAAGATGAGGTTTGATGCTGCTACCGACGACGGCAGGTGAGATTGTCCAGGTGTGTTGTGGCGTGGAGGAGGTCTGATGTCCCAGTCGCGATCCTTAAGAACGGTCCTGTCCCTGACCCTTTTGACTATGTTGGTCGCCGGATGCTCTGCGCTGGTGCCCACGCCGGAGCCTGTCACCATTTCGTTTGCTCACCCTGAGGACCCCACGGGATCTTACGAGCTCTGGGCCCAGGAGTTCCAGGAGCAGAATCCACATATCACCGTTGAGCTGGTGAGTCGGGACAGCGTCAGGGCCAGTGAGCTTCCCAACAACGATGTTTTCGCGGCAAGCCAGTTTGAGCTGGCCGGCTATGTGGGCGAGCAGGCTATCCTGGATCTCACCGGCTTCATCGAACAGGACGAAGAGCTCGACGTCGGCGATTTCTACCCGACGGTGCTGGATGTGTTCCGCAGTGCGGGGCGGCAGTGGGCGCTGCCGTTCAGCGTTGACACTATGGTGGTCTACTACAACCGTGACCTCTTCGATCGCTACAGTGTCGCCTATCCGGAACTGGGGTGGGATTGGGGCGGTTTCGTCGACACGGCGATGGCCATGACGGACCCCGGGGCGGATCTCTTCGGGTATGCGCTGCAGCACGATGGTGAGTCCGCGATCTATGAGCCCGTGATCCTCATTTACCAGCACGGGGGAAGCATTGTCGATGATCTCAAGGCCCCCACGAGGGCGACGCTGGACGGTCCGCTCAACATCGAGGCCATGGAGTTCTATGCGGCTTTGATGTACGACTACGGTGTCTCGCCGACCGCGCAGGAGGCACAGCGTATGGGGCGACCCTACCCCTGGCGCTCGGTGATGGAGCAGAAGGTGGCGATGTGGGCGACCTTGTATTCAGAGCGTGGCGGTCTGCGCTGGCCGTCGCGGTGGAGCTTTGAGTGGGGTCTCGTACCAATGCCGCGAGACCAGATGGCAGGCACGCTTGCACTGACCGATGGGCTCTTTATCTCCGCTGAGAGCGAACGCCCCAATGTAGCATGGCAGTGGATGCGATTCCTCAGCCGCAAGATGGCGCCGTTCCAGATGCCGGCCCGACGCTCCCTGTCCGAGTCGGCCGAATACGAGCAGTTGGTCGGCCGGGATGTTGCCGTGTCCGCTCGGGCCACGATCGCCGATGCGATTCTGGTCTATCCGGAGGTGTTGGGCTTTGAGACTACCCTCAATGCGCTGGTGGAGGCCCTCACACAGATCCGTACGGGTGAGGTGACACCTGACATCGCCATGTCGACGGCACAGGAGAAGACTGGTTACTGATCTCTTGGACAACCTCAGCGCGGCCTGTATCAGTGCCGGGCTGTATTGATCCAAGCCTGTTCTGGTTGTGGAGGTATCTATGGTTGGTGGTCGCATGCGCGGATTGCTTCAATGGATCGGGCCTGCGGGGTGTCTAGCCGTACTATTGTGTGGATGTGGGGATACCTCATTCCTGGCTCCCAGAGAGCCGGTGACGATACGCTTCGCTTTTCCCGGCGACAGCAGCTTCTATGACCCTCTGATCGCGGAATTCCAGGACCAGCACAAGAATGTCACTCTTGAGCTGGTGCAAGGCAATTACTTCTACTATCGCGGGCAGTCGGAGGAGAACCAGTACGACGTGGCCCTTATTCCGCAATTTCTGCTCCCGGGTCTGGTTGAGGAGCAGGACGTGATTAGTCTGAACGCCTTGATCTCCGAGGATGGCGACTTCTCGATGGACGACTTCTACGCCGGCGCCGCAGATGTCATGACACTCCAGGGACAGACGTATGCCGTTCCCTATGTGGCTGATATGGCCGTGATGGTCTATAACAGGGACCTCTTCGACAAGTATGCCGTACCCTATCCGGAGCTGGACTGGACCAGGGATGAGTTTCTGGAGTGCGCCAAGAGCCTCACGCATGAGGATGTGGGCGAATATGGCTACGCCTACCAGCAAGTGGGGGGGCAGAGTGGCCTCGCTGAGCTTATGCTGCTTGTCTATCAGAATGGTGGGCGCTTTTTCGATGACTTGAGCAATCCAACCCGGATGGTCTTCAACGAGCCGCTCAACGTTGAGGCTATGCAGTGGTACGCCGATCTCATCCACCTGCACAAGGTGGCCCCGCAACCGGGCCGGCGACCGATGCCATATCCCGGCGCCGGGATCGACGGTGGCAAGTATGCCATGTGGATCGGCTATCTGGGAGACGATTGGGATGACCTCAACGTGGGGATCGCGCCGCTGCCGCGGGCCCGGAACGCCGTTACCACGGGCATGGTTCTGGGATTGGTGATCTCGCCCGAGACCCGGGATGCTCAGGCCTCTTGGGAATGGGTTTCCTACATCAGCAGCCAGGCTCCACCAGGCCTGATGCCGACCCGGCGTTCGGTCGCCGAGTCTGACGCCGTGGATCGGGTACTGCCACCGGAGGCCGTGGCGGTTGGACGAGCCTCGCTGCCTAACCTCATTTCCTTCAATATCTCTTTCGACGGCCAGTTGGGCAAGACGTGGGGCATCGCTATGCAGGCATACAACACTGCCGTCGCGAGGATCCAGAACGGTGATCCGGTGCAGGCCGCTCTGGATGAGGCTCAGGAGAAGTCCGGTTTCTAGCTATGCAGCTCTACTCCACCCGGCACCCGACGATTGCCAGGTGGAACACTACAGATGGGAGGACGATGATGCCTTTGCTGTTCGATTTTCCGCTGGAGAAGCTCAAGACGTATCGCGGTATCAACCCGCGCCCTGCAGACTTTGCTGCCTTCTGGGACCAGAGCTTGGCCGAGATGCGGGCTCTGGACCCCGGCGTGGAGTTGGTTCCCGCCGAGTTCCAGACTTCGTTCGCTGAGTGCTTCCACCTCTATTTCACCGGCGTAGGCGGCGCCCGGGTGCACGCGAAGCTCCTGCGCCCGAGCACGATTGCGGCCCCAAGCCCCGCCTTGCTGATGTTCCACGGCTATTCAGGCAGCTGCGGCGACTGGGTTGATAAGCTGGGCTACGTCGCTGAGGGCTACACCGTCGCGGCGCTTGACTGCCGGGGACAGGGCGGGCTGTCCGAGGACGTCGGCGGCGTCAAGGGAGGGACACTCCGTGGCCACATCATCCGCGGTCTGGATGACGCGCTGGCCGGCCGTCCGGACAAGTTGCTCTTCCGCGATATCTTCCTGGACACGGCTGAGCTGGCCAACATCGTGATGTCGATGGATGTGGTCGATGAGACCCGCGTTGGTGCGACGGGCGGCAGCCAGGGCGGCGCCCTGACGGTGGCCTGTATGTCGCTGGAGCCGCGGATCAAGCGCGCGGCCCCGGTCTTCCCCTTCCTCAGCGACTACAAGCGCGTCTGGGAGATGGATCAGGACAAGGATGCCTACGCTGAGCTGCGGGAGTGGTACCGTAAGTTCGATCCGACCCACGACCGCGAGGACGAGGTCTTCACAGCTCTGGGTTACATTGACGTCCACAACCTGGCGTCACGGACCAAGGCCGAGGTGCTCTGGTTCGTAGGCCTGATGGACACTATTTGCCCGCCGTCGACCCAGTTCGCGGCCTATAACGCTCTCACGTGTGAGAAGTCGATGGTGATGTATCCTGACTTCGGGCATGAAGGTCTGCCCGGCCACGGGGACAGGATTTT
>CBFCZM010000190.1:0-5823 GCA_965602565.1 uncultured Anaerolineae bacterium | reverse complement strand
GAAGTCGTCGGGCAACAGATACATCAGCATCAACACATCGGGTTGCTTCAGAATCTGGCACTTCTGCGTCTCCTCGATGCCCAGTAGGCCCTGGAAAGACGTTGTGCGGGGCTCATAGGAGGCGAAGTCGATGGTGCGCAGTCGGCTGAACCCGTCAAACTGCTCGACGATCCTGGTTTTGGGATCTGCGTCCAGCACCAAACCCGAGATGACGGATGCCCACTGCGCCAATCGCTCGGGGGCAAGGCCCAGCTGCCCCTCAAGCCTCGCCGCCGTCTTGGGATGGCGCTCGCGCAGCCAAGATAGCACCCCGAGCCCGGTGCTGAGATTCCAGCGAGCCAGCCCGTTGGTGTAGGCGTTGTTGTCCACGTGATCGTGGTTCTCATCCGGGCCGATCACGTCCTCAATCACATACGCACCGCGCTCCTCGTCCCACGTCGCCCTGGACCCCCAGAAACTGGCTGTTTCCAGCACTATCTCGGCGCCAAAATCGCGCATGAACTCATCATCTCCAGTAGCCCGCCAGTACCTCGTGACAGCATAGGCGATGTCTGCAGTGATGTGCAGCTCGATATCCCCGCACCAGATGCGAACTAACTCATCCTCGCCGTGCTCCTCGACCCAGACGGGCACCCAGCGCGGCGTCGTCTCGTCGCCGGTGGCGGCGCTTTCCCACGCATACATTGCCCCGTCGTAGCCCTGCGCGGAGGCTTTGCGGCGTGCGCCGGGCAGCGTGTGATAGCGATACATCAGCAGATTCCGGGCTATCTCAGGCTGGGTGTAGATGAAGAAGGGCAGCATAAAGATCTCGGCATCCCAGAAGACGTGGCCCCGATACCCGTATCCACTCAGCGTCTTGGCGGGAATGCTCACACGATCATCAGTGCGCGACGCAGCAATCAACAGCTGGTAGAGACTGAACCGCACGGCGCGCTCCGCTTCCTCGTCTCCCTCGATCTCTACAGCACACATCCGCCAGAGACCGGCCCACACGGCCTCGTGGTCCCGCCTGAGCACCGCGACACCGCGCGTGGCTGCCGCCCGCACCTCACGCACGGCAGTACCGTAGGGATCCTGCGTCTCGCGAGAGGTGTAGATCGTGACCACCTTCTCCACCTCAAGCGTCCCGCCGGGGCGCAGTCTCGAGAGAGCGATGACGTGGGGAGACCAGGGGCAATTCCGCGTCTCATAGGTCACTGCCCCCGGCGCCGACACTGCCAAATGCGCAGCCGCGCCGAGGGTCAACTCTGTCTCGCGCGTCTCAACGGCCAGAGCCACGCCTCGGTCGCCGATAACGTCCTGACTGACCATACGCCAGTGACGGTAGCCGCTGTTGTCGACTATCGCCGAGATGCCGGCGTCTATCTCAACCGGCCCGGCGAAGTTGATAGACGCTATCCGACACCGCACGACCATCACGTGCGGGCTGGCCATCGAGGCGAAGCGCTCGAAGGTCACGTCGACAGTGTGTCCACCCGGGCTGCGCCAGCGCACGGAGCGCGACAGAACACCGCGGCGCATGTCGAGCGTCCGCTCGCAGGCCAGCAGTGTTCCCTGATCCAAACGGAGCCACTCGTCCCCCACCCTCACCGTCAGCCCCAACCAGTCCGGCGCATTGACGAGTTCAGTATGCACAATCGGGACATCATCGAACAGACCATGGACCAACGTGACCGGCTCGTCACCGGCGTACCCCTCCTCAAAGGTCCCGCGCGTCCCAAGATACCCGTTGCCAACCGTGAACACCGCCTCCTTATACAGCCGCTCCTCAGCCCGAAATGCCGTCTCTGTGACTAGCCAGGTGTCCATCGCTCCCTCCACAGGTATGTGTTGATGCTCTCGTATTGAGTATACACCGGGAAGCGCATTTCGCTTGAGGTCAATAGCCAGGTGAGCATCAGCGCAACCCAGCCATTCGGGAGCGGTGTTAGCCCACGATCGCTGACCACGCCAGCATCGTCAAGGCCAAGACTGCCACCTTGCGTGTCACGATAGGCCAGTGCCGTTGTGCCGATCTCACAGTACGGTCCATAGGGCACTTGCCCCAATCGCCCAGCGCACCCGTGCGTTCCAGAATGGGGGCGACTACCCGAAAACGGCCCGTCGCCGGAAAGCTGGTGCGCCCCCGACCCATCGTGAAATACGCCCTACATCGAGCCGTTGCACTTGCGCTGCCCCGCCATTGCGCTATACTGGGGATGTACCGCTGATACTCCTAGGAGGGAATGATGGCTCACGAAGACAGGATTGTCGAAACACTGGCAGATGTTCCTTTGTTCAGCAGATTACGGCGACGGCAGCTGGACAGTCTGGCGAGGATATTCATCGAGAGAACATGTGCCGCCGGCGAAGTCATCGTGCCGCAGGGCCGGGACGGCTATGGATTCTTTGTGATTCACTCAGGTGCCGCAGAGGCGATCCTAGAACGCAGCGACGGATCGACCGAGGTCGTGAACACGTTCGGTCCCACAGACTACTTCGGCGAACTTGCGCTGCTCGATGATGGGCCCCGCACCGCCTCTGTTGTCGCCACGGAAACAACAGAGTGCCTGATTCTGCCTCGTGAGAACTTCCTCGGCTTGCTCCGGCGAGACGGCGATCTGGCCGTGGAGATTATGACTGAGTTGGCCAAACGGTTCCGCACGACTCTGGGGACACGGTAGTCTCTGGGGAACCCAATGTGCTGAGGTCTTGGCCAGCGCATACGCGCATCGCCCTGGGGCGCACTTCGCCGAGATAACCACCGTTGCACGTGCGCCCGCCTGGTTGAGTCAATATCTATGGAATGCCCGAGTTGCGGTTTTCATAACCGAACCGACGCGCGGCACTGCGGAATGTGCGGTCGCCGCCTGACGCGGCCCTGCCCGGTGTGCGGATGCTCCAACCCCACCAACCACCTGTTCTGCATTCAGTGCGGTACGCGGTTTGCCCCCGCGCAAGCATCATCGTACACCCCGGAGCAGCAAACTGCCGCGCCGGACGACCTGGCCTCGGCTGCTCAGGTGATCCAGCAACCAACGGATGCGGATGCACCCTTGCCGCAGTTGAGGGGCGAACGGCGGCTAGCCACCATCATCCTGGCCGATGTTCAGGGGTCCACTGACTTGCTTGAGTCCGTGGGTAGTGAGGCCTGGGTCGAGATCATGAATCGCATGTTCCAGCTTCTCGAAGCCGAGGTCTACCGGTTTGGCGGCAGAGTGGATCAATTCCGCGGCGACGGGCTGGTGGCGTTCTTCGGTACAGACATCGCCCACGAGGACGACCCGGAACGCGGTGTTCTGGCTGCAATGGCGATGCAGCGCGCGGTACGTTCCTACGCGCAAGACCTGGCCACGCAAGAGGGCATTGAGCTCGCCCTCCGCGTCGGGGTGAACACCGGTGAAGTCATTGTTGCGAACGTCGGAAACGACCAGACCTACAGTGAGAACACCGCGATGGGTGAAGCCGTCGCACTGGCCGCGCGCATAGAGCAGGCCGCCGAAGCCGGCACGGTACAGGTCAGCGAGAACACCTATCGCCTCGTCACGCAGCAATTCGATTGGCTGCCCCTCGGTGAGATCCATGTGAAGGGCATCAGCCGTCCGGTACAGGTCTACCGTCCGCTGGCCTCACAATCTCAGCATCACCAGTCTCAGGCCTACGACCTATCCAGCCCACTCATCGGGCGAGAGCGTGCTGCAGAGACCGTGATTGGTTGCATCGAGGATCTTGTCGACGGCCGCGGCGGCATCGTGATGCTCACCGGGGAGCGCGGCATGGGCAAATCAATGCTACTCCAGAAGGTGTGGCGCCATTTCACCCGCCGCCAGGCCCTGATGGCCGAAGTGCAGCACACCGACAGCTCCGCCTCCCCATCGTCTGATGCCTCTGCAGGGGAGACAAGGCCGGGTGTCGCGACCACACCGCGGATCAGGGAGATCACGGGACGGGCCCGGTCCTACGACCAATCACAGCCCTATGTGATGTGGCAAGACCTCCTGCGCCAATGGCTAGGGACCCGTGGAGAGGAGTCCAAGGAGAAGACTCGAGATCGTCTGCGACTGCAGTCGGAGGCCCTGTGGGGCCGCGCGATGGTCGACCACTATCCGGATCTGGCCAGATTCCTTGGGCTGCCCCTGGAGCCCGCGTTTGCAGAACAGATCAAGCACCTGGACGCGGAGGGGATCCGCCAGCATCTCTTTCTGGCCATCCGCAGCTGGCTTGAGGAACTTGTCCGGCAGGGCCCCCTCATCATCACGTTCAGCGACATGCACTGGGCGGACGCAACGTCCCTGGAATTGCTCAAGTACTGCCTGCCCCTCTGCGACCACGTGGACTTGCTCTGGCTCTTCGTCTTCCGGCCCGATCGGCGGTCACAGACCTGGGAATTCCATCACTACGTGGAGACCGAGTATCCTCACCGGCTGGAGCCCGTGGCCCTGTCCCCCCTGACGGCCGACCAGAGCCAGGCTTTGATCGTGCAGATGATCGGCCCCGATGTCTTGCCGGAGGAGACCGAGACGCTCATCATCCAGAAGTCAGAGGGCAATCCTCTCTTCATCCAGGAGTTGGTTTGCTCCCTCATCACCGACGGCAGTCTTGTCCAGGAGACCACCACCGCTGCCGATGGCCGGGTGAGCGAGGCCTGGCGGGCTACGCAGGCCGTGACAACCCTCTCCTTACCCGGCAGCCTCCAGGGGCTGCTGACAGCTCGCGTACACCGGCTCTCACCAGCGGAACAGGCGGTGCTGCAGCGCGCCGCCGTGATCGGCTACAGCTTCTGGTACGATGTCCTGCACGCGCTAACGCCTAGCCCGGCCGACTTGCGCACGCACCTTACTTCGCTCCAGCGAGCCCAGATCATCTCGGAACGGGGACGGGGACCGGATCTTGGCGTGGAGTACACCTTCAGATCCAAGCTCGTGCGTGATGCAGTCTATGACAGCCTCCTCAGTTCACAAGGCTCCGGATTCCACTTGCAGGTCGCTGACTACATCGAGGAACGCTTCATCGTCGGCGCCACCGGATCGGATCATGAGCGATTCTACGGCACGTTGGCCTATCACTACCAACACGCCAACCGTCCCGACAAGGAATTGGACTACACGCTCAAGAATGCTGACCGTGCCAGAGGGATCTACGCCAACGCCGAGGCCGCCCAACACTACACGCACGCACTGGCTCTGCTGGATCAGTTGGAGCAGGAGCAGAGCGATGGCGGTATTGGCGACCCGGCCAAGAGGCAGCGCTTCCAGGTTCTGATGCGGCGCCACCAGGTCTACTACCTGATGGCAGAGTTCATCGAGATGCGGCGCGATGCAGCGGCGCTCTTGCCTCTGGCACGCGAACTGACGAACAACGGCGATCCGACTTGGCTGATTGACGCCCTTCTGCACCAGCCAGGTGTGGACGAGCACGGCTCCTATACAGATGCCAAGATCGGATTATCCATGGCTGGGGAGGCACTGGCGCTCTCCCGCCAGATCGGAGATCGCCCTCGTGAGCTCGAGTGTCTGCTTGCTATCATCAACCAGCGCTTGGCGCTCAACGATCCGAACTGGCGTGCTCTGGCCGAGGAAGCTCTGGAACTGGCCAGAGAGACGCAGAATCGCACTTTCGAGGCCCGGATCCTCGTGGGCATGGGTGGCATCTACGCGTTCAGCGATGAGCCCGAACGCAGCATGCAGTACCTCGAAGCCGCCGCAGCCTTGACAATGAACGAGGGGCTGGACGACTTTGTCGTTCAGATGTCCCTGCTCAACCTGCTGGGGCTCGAGTTCGAGCGCAGCGGCGATTACTATCGGCTGCTCTCCGAATACCAGCAGGAACGGCTGCACGCCAGCC
>CBFCZM010000189.1:0-5829 GCA_965602565.1 uncultured Anaerolineae bacterium | reverse complement strand
CTTTAAATAGAAGCCCATGATCGCCCATAAGATCGCCGTGATCTGATGTAAAGACAATGATCGTGTTGTCGTAGAGGTCCAGCTCTTTCAGCGTCCGCAACAGCGTGCCGATCTCATGATCGATCTGTGACATCAGCCCGTAGTAGTGCCCCAGGACACGCTGCATGCCCTCTTGGCCCATCTGTGGCAGCGCATCCGGGCCCTGGAGAAAGCGGAGTCTGATGTGCTCGGGCAACTTGCTGAGCTCTTGCTCGGTGTAGGGCTCGGGCACGGGGATCTGGTGGGGGTCGTAAAACGTGTCGTAGGGCGCGGGCGGGCTGAGGGGCGGGTGCGGCCGGTCGAAGGAGACGTGGAGGAAGAAGGGATGGTCGCGTTCCTCGCGCAGAAAGGCGACGGCCCTGCGCGCAGTGTAGGCCTCGATACTGTCCCCCAGCGAGATCTCGGAGGCGCCCGCGGTGCGCAGTCCCGCGCCCCCCTTCAGCGAGGGATCCGCCGCCTTCACCGGCACGAGGCCCTCTCCGCCGTGAACCTGGTCGTGCGGATAGGGAAGTCCCTGCCGCCGGCAGTACGCCTGGTAACTGTCCTCGGGGTCGGATGCAAAGGCGATGTCCTCCGGCAGAGTGGGAACAAAGGTCTCGAACCCCAGCTGGTCCATCATCGGGTTCACGTGCGCCTTACCGACGTGCATCGTCACATAGCCGTGCTCACGGAAGTGCGCCGGCAGACTGGGCACACCCTCCTCCAGCAGGCCCGAGAACCCATACTCGCGGTGATGGAAGAGATACTGCCCGGTCAGATAGCTGATCCGGCTGGGCAGGCAGAAGGCGTTCTGCACGTAGCAGCGGCTGAAACGGACAGAGTCTGTCCGCAGGCGGTCGAGGTTGGGCGTCTGCACGATGGGATGCCCTGCGTAACCGAAGCACCGGTGGTTCCATTGATCCGCAATGATGACGAGGACATTGGGGCGTGGAGTCATACGAGCATCCTCCATAGCTGTGCGAGCGCCTATCTATCGCAAGTTCAGTATCTTCCGTAGCGGCGGGCTGTTTGATACATCGCTACTACGTTTTCCGTCGGCGAGTTGTCCTGCAGTTGGTGGGTCGGCGCCAGCGCGTACCCGCCGCCGGGCATCATGATCTGAAGTGTGTTCCGGACGTCCTCGGCGACCTCGTCGACGGTGCCGTTGGCCACGGGGCCTGCGGTCGAGATGCAGCCGTGGAAGGCCAGGCGGCCCCCGAAGGTCTCCTTCAGGTAAGCGGGCGACATGTACTTCACCTCCGGTTGGAGTGTGTCCACAGCCGTAACTCCCATCGCGATGAAATCCTCGTAGGCCCAGCTGCTGGAGCCGCAGGTGTGAATCATCACCGGGATGTCGAACGCCTTGCCCAGGTCCACGAAGCGCTGGTGGCGCGGGCGGAAGTGCTTGCGGTAGAGCTTGAGGCTGATCATCGGCCCGATCTGGGTGCCCAGGTCCTCTCCAATCTTCAGAAGATCGGCTTTGCCCTCCGCCGCCTCCAGCGTCCTGCGCGTCACCTCGTAGAGCACGCCCAGGCGCCGGTCGATGTAGCGCAGAATCGCGGGGTCGTCGGTTATCAGCCCGATAAGCACGCGCTCCATATGGAAGATCATGCCTGCGCTGTTGATGATATCACCCAGACCGGAATTACCGGCCGACACGCAGAAATCAGCGTAGCGGGCACACAGTTCTGGAACACACGCATAGTCGAAGTCGTCCGGCGATGGCATGGGCCACTCCTCAACCTCCTCTAGCGTCGCCTCCTGCAATGGGAAGTCGCAGTAGTCCCAGTAACCGCCGGTCTCGTGCTCCACCCACCGTCGATGGATACCCCAGATATCCACCTTCACGTCCTTCTCAGCCCGTCTTGCAGCTGCCTGATGCGGATGCGAACCCACGTAGGGCGCCCCAACATAACGGAGGTCGACGCCCAGAGCCTGGCGCAGCCCCTCGTTGTCGTCTGGCTTCAAGCCATAGTAGGCCTTGAGCCGTCCGTCGATGCCCGGGTTGGCGCTGTAGTCGACCGGCACGCGATCGGGCTCCTGGTGGGCGAAGGCGGTCAGCACGCGTTCCTTCGATGACATCATGTGGGTCATATTGGAATCCTCTGGGTGTTGCCATTTCCTTGGCCTGCGTATAAGCCGGTTCACGTTCTCCGACTCGGAAACCGATAATGCCCCACGAGGTGGAGCGGTCCCTACAGACCTGGTTGATTGCACCGTGAGCTCACAACGTCGTCACGAGCCAACGCGCCCCGTAGGCGGCAGCGAACACGAGCAGGAGAGCGCCCTTCGTCACCAGGAATTGGCGTATGAGTAAGTCGAGGTGGCGGCGTTCCAGGCCCTGCCAGAGCCGTGAGCCAGGCGCTCGATCAAGAGGAGCACGCGCGCTGCGGACACGCGCTGCAGTCACGGCGTTCCGGTAGTTGTGCTCCACAACCAGCATCAGTACGACCCAGGCGAAGAGGGGCAGCAGCGTTGCCAGCCGGTCGATAAGCGGGAAGGTCCAGCGGTTCGCACCCCCGGTGATCGCCAGCGCCAGACCAAGCAAGCGGAGTTGGAAGGCGGCAAGAGCCCCCAGCGCGCCGGTCAGGATCAGGAGCAGGTAGGCCACGGCATAGGCCGCGAGATCACGCGGACGCGGTTTGTTGAGTAACTCCATATTATGCGGCCTCTCCAGGGTCGGCGGCAGCTAGCGCGCACATCTCCTTAAGGATCGATACGTACTGGCGGTACTGTGCCAGTGTGACGCGGGGCGGCGTCTGATGGTCCACAGAAGGAATGAAGCCTCCCTGGCGCATCACAGGCAGCAGGCGCTCAAACTCCGCCCGGATCGCAGCCTCGCCCCGGTGCATCACCAGCTTGTCGAAGGCACCGATGATCTTGAAATCAGGAAACTGTTCGCGAAGGCGCACAACGTCGACGCCCGCCATCCGTTCCAGCGGCAGCACACCTTCGATCCCCACGCGCTGCAACCAGGGGATCATCCGCGTCACATCTCCATCGGAGTCCACAATCGGGATAATGCCCCGTTCCTTGAGATGAGGCACAACCCGGTGATAGTAGGGGGCAAGGAACTCATCGAAGAGCGCCTCCGACAGCATCGGGCCGTGGTTGTAGGACATGTCCTCAGCAAAGGTCATGAAGTTCGGCGTGCAAACAGCGCACACCTGATCGATGACCCAGATCAGGTAATCAGCCAGGTCCGCATTCATCTGGTGCAGCAGGTCCGGCTGGTCATAGAAAGCGTAGAGATGGGGCTCGATGCCCAGCAGCGTCCGGGGATACCAGAAGAAGCCGTCCACCGTCATCCAGATAACGGTATCGCCCCGCCGCTGCTGCGCGGCCCAGCGATCCAGGTCATCCCACCGCCGGCCCTGGAGGGGCCGCGGGTAGAGGCACGGCAGGATCGCGGCGTAGGCTTCGGCGCTGTCCACAATCGGGCCACCGTGATATGCGGGCCTGGGACAGGCGCCTGTGCGCAAGAAGACGCGCAGTTGCACATAGCTGTCGAGCCCGAAGTGGCGACGAATCTCCCAGGGGTCCTGCAGGGGCGCAGGTAAGCCCTGGGCGTACCACGCTTCCAGCGTCTGCTGCCACCAGATCGCCCACTCCACAACCGGCAGCCGGTCGACAGGCTGAAACGCCATCGCTGCCTCGAAACGCTCAACGTTGTTCACGTTTGCTCCTGGGCGGCGCCTGCCGGTCCGTCACTCAGCCCGTGATGCCCTGAAGCCCCAGCTCACCGGCGAAGTGGCAGCGTGACTGATGCTGCTCGCCCAGGTCGAGGAGCCCGGGCGCCTGCTCCTCGCAGATCTCCTTGGCGTACTTGCACCGCGGGTGGAAGACGCAGCCCGTTGGCAGCTTGAGCAAGTTAGGTGGCTCGCCGCGGGTCACGGCACGCACCACGCTGTGGCGCTGTGTCACCTTGGGCACCGCGCTGAGCAGCATCTCGGTGTAGGGGTGCTGCGGCTTGTTCAGAAGCGCGTCGCGCTGTGCCGTCTCCACCAGTTTCCCGGCGTACATCACGAGCACCCGGTCGCTCATATAGCGGATCACACTCATATTATGCGAGACAAAGATGTAGGAGAGGCCAAAGTCCTGTTGCAGGTCCCTGAGCTGGTTGAGGATCTGCGCCTGGATTGAGACGTCCAGTGCCGAGACCGGCTCATCCGCCACAACCAACCGGGGGTTGACGACCAGCGCGCGGGCCAACCCGATGCGCTGGCGCTGCCCGCCGCTGAAGCTGTGGGGGTAGCGCCGCAGGTGCTCGACCCGAAGCCCGACACGGAGGATCACATCCGTGACGCGCTCCTCCAGCTCCTTCCCGCGGGCGATCCCGTTGACGAGGAGCGACTCGCCCACCATCTGCAGTACCGTCATCCGCGGGTTCAGCGAGGAGTAGGGATCCTGGAAGATGACCTGGACATTGCGGCGGAACTCGTGGTTCTCCTCACGCCTCAGCGTCTCGACGTTGATCTGCTTGCCATCGTAGCGAAGCGCTATCTGTCCATCCGTGAGATCGTAAAGCCGGGAGACGCAGCGCCCTAGCGTTGTCTTCCCGCAGCCGCTCTCGCCGACCACGCCGACCGTCTCACCCCGGCGCACTTTGAAGGTCACATCATCCACAGCCTTGATATAGCCGACGGTCTTCCGGAAGACGCCGCTTCCGGTGAGGGGGAAGTACTTCTTCAGGCCCTTCACGGCCAGTAGAACGTTATCTGTTTCATTCATAAGCTCAATCTCCTCGGCACATAGGCCGTGGCAGTTATTCGCAGCGATGACAGCGGACGTAGTGTCCGGGGGTGATCTCAACCAGCTCCGGCTGCACCATATCGCACTTGCCGGGGATAGCCTCTTCACAACGTGAATAGAAACGGCATCCGCGGTGAATCCTGTAGGGGCTCGGCAAGGTCCCGGCGACGGGGGTCAGCCGACTCCGGCTGCCATCGATGGTCGGGATGGAGCGCCAGAGCGCCCGGGTGTAGGGATGCAGAGGGCTGTCGAAGATCTCGTCCACGCTCGCATTCTCAACGACCTGCCCCAGATACATGACCATCACATCGTCGGAGACTCCGCCCACGACCGCAAGGTCATGGCTGATATACATCATCGCCATATTGTACTCCGCCTGCAGGTCCTTGATCAGAGCCAGAATCTGCGACTCGACGGTCACGTCAAGGGCGGTCGTGGGCTCGTCGGCGATGAGCAGCCGCGGGTAGCAGGAGAGCGCCATCGCGATCATCGCGCGCTGTCGCATGCCGCCGCTGAACTGGTAGGAGTAGGCATCCACGAAGTGGTCGGCCTGGGGGATCCCCACGCGGTCCAGCAGCTCGATGGCGCGCTCGCGGGCAGCGGCCTTGGAGACATCCTCCATATGGAGCTGTATCGCCTCCACAATCTGGCTGCCGACGGTGTGTACCGGGCTCAGAGAGGTCATCGGCTCCTGGAAGATCATGCTGATCTCGTTCCAGCGGATCTTGCGGATCTCCTTGCTCTTCGTAGAGAGTGCCGCGATGTCGACGACATCCCGATTCGGCGAGTTCTCGCGATTACTGAAGAGGAGGATCTCACCGTCAACGATCTTGCCCGGCGGTTCCGGCACGAGGCGCATAATCGACTGCGCCGTCACCGATTTACCACAACCGCTCTCGCCGATAACGCCGAGGGTCCTGCCGCGCCTGATCTGGAAGCTCACACCATCGACCGCCCGGACCGTGCCCTCGAAGAGCTCGAAATAGGTCTTGAGGTTGTCTACCATCAGCAGCACATCTTGAAGGTCATCCATAGACATTGTCCTTGTCGCCTCGCTAG
>CBFCZM010000188.1:0-5847 GCA_965602565.1 uncultured Anaerolineae bacterium | reverse complement strand
CCGACTGGGCTCCAGCATGCTTGACCACGTTCTCGAGTGCCTCCTGAGCCAGGCGATAGAAAGCGTTCTCCACCGCGGGTGGCAGGTCGCCCAGGTCCTCCGGCAGGTCAAGATCCAGCTTCAGCGCTCCCCGCCGCGCGATGCTCTCCGCCAGGTTCCGGATGACGAGGACAAGGCCAAGGTCGTCCAATGGTGCTGCTCGGAGATCCTGCAGAGCTCGACGGGTTCCATCGAGCGCCTGTGCCAGGAAGTGCTGCGCGCGCGACGACTCCGGCTGCCACACCGCGGAGAGAGCCTCTAGCTGCACAGTCAGAGCGCTGAGTGTGTGGGCCAGCGTATCGTGAAGTTCGCGGGCCAGGCGATTGCGCTCTCGAACCGTCGCAAGCTGCTCCTGCGCAGCCGCGTAACGGATCAGCTTCCGGTTGGCCTCAGCCAGCTCACGGCGCTGCTGCCGTTGCTCCATCACCAGGTAGGAGACGATAGCCGATGCCGATCATGAAGGTCATCCGGACCACAAGCATCCCGCCATCAAACCACGGATTGGTCTGTCTCGCTGTCGCCATCAGAGATACCATCGCGGGTTCCAGCAGAGTTGTGCCAACGCAATAGAGAAGCACCTCGTCGAAGCTGTACTGCCACGCGGTTACGATGAGCGGAACCGTCAGGAAAGGGAAGATGAGCCAGAAGTCCAGGGCTTCGCTGACGTGGTAGATGCTGAAGATATAGCGCATCTCGATGATCGGTGCCGTGGCAGCCACCAAGATGGCGATCGGCAAGTACCAACGCCCCAGTTTGCGCATAGCCCAGGGCCACGAGAGAAAGCCCAGCAAGAACAGCGCCTCTGTGAAATAGATCGCTGCTGTGATGAGGATATCGCTGTCCAGCAGCAGCGTAGCCTTTGGCACTGCAACCATCGCCACGAGTGCCAGGCCCATGGTTCGCACAACAACATAGGCCCGAAACAGCGCAAGCAATCCAGGTTCCAGACGGTTGCTCTTCATGTACCTGACATCATAGCACAGCCCGGGGAATTGCCGTATTGACGCGAGCAACCCGTACGTATGACGCATGTCACATATGTTTGATTTCGGTTATGACACCAAGCACTATAGCCTCAGACCGCAAAGGTGTTAACCTCAGTGTGGAGAGTACTGGGAATGGGTTGTGTGGCACGCATCGAGCGGGGATGGCGACCGGCTCCAGATCGGAGCCTGAGCGCAGGAATCGGATGGAACGAGGGATGGCCAAGCATATGCGTAGGAAGAAAGCGATACGGAGAGCGGCAACGTTGCCGCCCAGGACGACCTCGCTGATCCATCTGAAGGATGTTGTCAAGGTCTACGAGACGAGCGCCGGAGGGGCGCGAGCACTCAATGGCATCTCGCTGGACGTGCGGCAAGGCGACTTTCTGGCAATCGTGGGCAAGTCCGGCGCAGGCAAATCCACATTGGTCAACATGATCACCGGCGTGGATGATCTTACGTCGGGTGAGGTGTGGATTGGCGGTGTATCGGTTCACGATCTTGGGGAGAGTGAACTGGCTCTGTGGCGAGGACGCACGATCGGCGTTGTCTACCAGACATTTGAGCTGCTGCCGCAGCTGTCGCTGCTTGACAACGTCCTTCTCCCGATGGACGTCTGCGGCAGGTATCGAGGGCGCAAGAGCATCGCGCGCGCACAGCGGCTGCTCGAACAGGTTGGACTTGAGGAGCATATGTACAAGCCTCCCACGCGCATCTCGGGAGGGCAGAAGCAGCGTGTGGCCATTGCGCGCGCATTGGCGAACGATCCGCCAATCATCGTGGCCGATGAGCCCACGGGCAATCTGGACTCTACGACGGCTGATGAGATCTACAGCCTGTTCGAGGGGCTGGTAGCGGACGGCAAGACAATAGTCATGGTCACGCACGACAAGACGTTGGCCGGTCGGGCTGCGCGAACCCTGATGATACGGGATGGCGGACTGACACCGCAGGCCCATGCCACCTCCGCGCGCCCAGCACACGCTGCGCCGTGGCCCTTGGTGCGCATTCCTGCGGTCGTTGGTGGCTATGATGACTGAAGCCCTGTCGTACAGCGCTGCTGCGCTGGCCCCTCAGACTGGTGAGCGCCAGACACCCGATCTGACGGCGCCCATGGTCCGGATGCGCGGGATCGTCAAGGTGTTCAAGACGCCGGTAGGCGACTTCACCGCGCTCAACGGCATCGACGTGGACTTCAGGGAGGGTGAGTTTGTGAGTGTTGTGGGCAGATCGGGCAGCGGCAAGTCGACACTCATCAATATGATCACCGGTATCGATCGCCCAACCACTGGCGAGGTACTGATCGGAGACATTGCGATCCATCACCTTGACGAGAGCCGGATGTCGAAGTGGCGGGGGCGCAACCTGGGCATCGTTTTCCAGTTCTACCAGCTGTTGCCGATGCTGTCGCTGCTTGAGAACGTGATGCTGCCGATGGATTTCAGCGACATGTATGCGCCGCGCGAACGCGAGTCCCGCGCTATGCATCTGCTCGACCAGGTAGGACTGGCAGATGTCGCGCGCCAGCTGCCCTCCGCCGTGTCCGGAGGCCAGCAGCAGTGTGCGGCGGTTGCCCGGGCTCTGGCCAATGACCCGCCGATCATAGCTGCTGATGAACCGACCGGCAACCTGGACTCGCGGGCCGCTGAGGTCGTCTTCGGTATCTTTGACGAGTTTGCGCTGCGCGGCAAGACGATCGTCATGGTCACCCACGATGACGCTCTGGCCCAGAGGGCATCTCGCTGTCTGCACATCGTTGACGGCGATATTGTCTCAGACAGTGGGAGCAACGTCGCTGGCGTGGTCGCTGCAGGCGCACCTGCTCAGGTGTGCGGGTAGGTCATGACGAGCTTGCGTCCGAGGCCTCGATTGAGGCCGCGTTGGGCAAAGGTGCTGGCGGACCTCTGGGGGAACAAAGCCCGATCGCTACTCGTGATTGCCTCGATCGCTGTGGGTGTCTTCGCGGTCGGGCTCATTGCCGGTGCCTATGTGATGCTCAGCGAGGACTTGGCGTCCAGCTACGAGGCCAGCAATCCTGCCAACATCACCCTCGTTACAGCCCCCTTCGATGATGGACTCGTCTATGCCGTGCGGCGGATGGATGGCGTGGCGGCGGCTGAAGGCGCCCGCGATCTCACGGTGCGTGTGCGCACGGGGGCGGCGTCGATCCCGGGTGGTGAAGCCGAAGACGAGTGGGATACGCTGGTGCTGGTCGCCCAGCCCGACTTTGCCGACATCGAGATCCGCCGGCGATTCCCCAAGGAAGGCGCCAGCGTGCCTGCGGACCGTGAGGTCATTCTGGAGCACCAGACGCTGGCTGCGCTCGGGATGGCGGTCGGTGACACGCTTGAGATAGAGCTTGCCGATGGCACGCGGCGTGTCCTACCTGTCGCGGGAACGGCCATCGATCAGGCCGACCTGGAGGAGATCGTTGTGGGCGGATTGCGCGGCTACGTGACTCTTGGCACTATGCCGTGGCTGCGCGGGTCCGAGACGATGACCAAGCTGTTCGTCACAGTGTCAGAGAACTCCGATGACAAGGCCCACATCCGGCTGATCGCCACAGAGGTGACCGATCGTCTGGAGAAGAGCGGCTACCCGATCTACCAGACCGAGATCGCCGGCACACACGAACACCCGTTTGGCGGCATCATCCAGGCGCTACTGTGGGTGCTCATCATTGTGGGGGCGTTGATCGTGCTGCTCAGCAGCTCACTCATCGCCAACACGATGTCGGCGCTGCTGACACAGCACCTGCGGCAGATCGGCGTGATGAAGCTGGTTGGCGCCCGCCGGTTCCAGGTGGTGGGGAGCTACATGCTGTTGATCATGATGTTCGGAGCCGTGGCTCTGCTCCCGGCAATCCCTCTAGGGAGTATCGGCGCCTATGAACTGACGCGATTTTCCTCGGGTATCATCAACTTCAAGATGCGATCTTTCCAGCTCGTTCCGATGGCGATTGCCGTGCAGATCGCCATCGGGTTGCTGCTGCCGCCTCTTGCCGGTCTATCGCCTGTGCTCAGGGGATCTCAAGTCACCGTGCGCCAGGCGTTGAGCAGCACCGGCCTTGGGGACTCCGAAGCGAGGAAGAGCTGGCTCGACCGGCTGCTGGTGCGCTCACGCAGCATCTCACGCCCTCTGTCTATCTCAATACGGAATACCTTCCGTCGCAAGAAGCGCCTACTGCTGACGCTCTTTACGCTGACGTTGGGGGGGGCGATCTTCATCGGGGTTCTCAACACGCAGCTAGCATTGGACAAGACCGTGCAGGCACTGACGCGCTACTTCGGTGCTGATGTCACGCTGGACTTCGTACAGCCCTACCGCATTGACGAGGTCGTTGGCGAGCTGAACACGATTCCGGGCGTGGTCGGGGTCGAGGTGTGGGCCATGACCGGCGCGGATCTGGTGCTCGACGGCGGCGCGCCTCCGGAGACGGTTGGCCTGATCGCGGCGCCCGCCGGGAGCTCGCTGATCGAGCCAAAGCTGATCGAGGGACGCTGGCTACTGAGAGGTGACGAGAACGCCATCGCGGTGAATGAGGCCATCTGGGATGAGGTACCCGATCTGGCCGCTGGCGACAGCTTGCGCCTCAAGGTCAACGGCCGCGAGGATAAGTGGACGGTTGTCGGCATCTTCCAGTACAGCGGCAGCGGCGGCCTGGTAGTGTATGCGAACTACGACTACGTTGCCACCTTGCTCAAGCGGCCCTATCACGCAGCCAGCTACCGTATTGTGACCGAACAGCACACGCTGGCTTACCAGGAGGAGGTCAAGACCCAGGTTGCGACACATTTCAGGAACCTCGGGTACAAGGTACACAAGGTTGAGGCCGGCAAGAAACTCACAGAGTCCATTCCCAGTCTGTTGGGCATTATCACGAACATCCTGCTCGTGATGGCGCTTATGACGGCGCTGGTGGGCAGTATGGGTCTGACCGGGACGATGGGAATGAACGTGATGGAGCGCACACGTGAGATCGGCGTGATGCGGGCCATTGGGGCACACAACGGGATCGTGCTGAAGCTGGTGATTGTGGAGGGGTTGATAGTCGGGCTGATTAGCTATGTGCTCGGTGGGGTGCTTTCGTTTCCTATCGGCGCTTTTCTCTCCAACGTCATCAGCGTGGCCATCTTCAGCGTGCCGGCCGAAATGGCGGTGACGGCGCAAGGGTTTGCGATCTGGCTGCTTGTCGTGATGGCCCTCTCTGTGCTTGCGAGCCTGCTGCCTGCCCGCAATGCGACACGGTTGACCATCCGCGAAGTCTTGGCCTATGAGTAGACGATGCCGGGTGATGGTCAGGCTCTGGGTAGCAGTTCGGTTGACAGGTTGCGACAGTTCGGGTCTGGGAGTTGCGGAATGATAGAGTGGATACGGAAGCTGGGATTGGTATTCCTGGCTGTTGGGGTGCTGGCAACGGGCTGCCAGAGCGCGAAGGGTGTCGAAGTCTCCGGTGGCGAAACCAGCACTGTTGTGCCGGTAGTAACGCAGGTGGCGGCGGAGAGGGTCTTCGCCGAAGCTGTGGTGGAACCAGTACGATCGGTGACGCTGCTGGCACCCGTTGGGGGAACGCTGGAGGAGGTGCCTGCGGTGGAGGGAGATCTTGTGGCTGCGGGGGGCCTTCTGCTACGCTTGGATTCGGACGACGCCGAAGTGGCTGTTGTGCGTGCCGAAGCAGGCCTGGCGGAGGCGGAGGCCCAGCTGGCCCTTGCCAGGGCCGGGACGCGGGCCGAGCAGATCGCCATAGCGGAAGCTCGGCTCGATGTGGCGGATGCGGCGGTGGCACAGGCTGCTGCGGTGCGCGGTGTCGCGACTGCCGGCCTGG
>CBFCZM010000187.1:0-5866 GCA_965602565.1 uncultured Anaerolineae bacterium | reverse complement strand
TTTCTTGAGCAGCTCTAGCGAGGTGAGATGCTCACCCGCAGTTCCTTGGCGATTCTGACTTTGTCGTAGTCACGCCGCCGCAGGGTGATGTTGACCATCTCGCCCGGCCGTGCGTAACGAGCGCCCTGCTGTGTGATCAGTGTTTCGCCATCGTGAGCCTGGATGCGGACCGCCTGCTCGATGGGCTGCGTCACGCGCATCTGCAGGCGCACGTCCGCCTCGGTGAGCCGCTCCGGGTTGAGATGGTGGGGGACGACGTAGCGGACGTTGTCTCCCGCCACGGTGGGGATCGGAGGCGCCTCTACTGGGTTGATCGAACCCATCGCGTAGCAGGCCGCGCGCTCGCCGGCTACGAGCCCGGCCTCTGTTACCCAGTCCACGAGATCGTAGACGTGGACGACGTTGCCGGCGGCGAAGACACCGGGGACGTTGGTCTGGTAGTTCTCGTCGACGTAGGGACCGCCGGTGACGGGATCGAGGCGTACGCCGGCTTTCTGTGACAGCTCGTTCTCGGGGATCAGACCCACGGAGAGCAGGAGCGTATCACAGGGGATGATCTCCTCGGTACCGGGGACCGGCTGCCAGTAGCTGTCAACGGCTACAGCTTCCACAGCCTCGACGCGGTCCTTGCCGAGGATGCGTTTGACGGTGTGGCGGAGCTGCAAGGGGATGTCGAAGTCCAGGAGGCATTGAACGTAGTTGCGGCTCAAGCCTGTCAGATAGGGCATCACCTCCAGCACGCGCTCCACCTTGGCGCCCTCAAACGTGAGGCGCCGGGCCATGATCATCCCGATGTCCCCAGACCCCAGGATGACCACGCGCTTGCCGGGCATATAGCCCTCCACGTTGACCCATCGCTGTGCGGTGCCTGCGGTGTAGACCCCTGCGGGACGCGTGCCGGGGATCCGAATCTGCGCCCGGGTGCGCTCCCGGCAGCCCATGGCCATCACCATCGCCCTGGCCTGGAACTCCGAGAAGCCGCTGTGCGCGCTGGTGGCGTACACTCTGTGGTCCGGTGTAACGTCCAGGACCATCGTGTCCAGTTGGTAGTCGATGCCCAGCCCTTCCACTTCGTCCACAAAACGTTGGGCATAGCTGGGGCCCGGGAGGTCTTGGCCGAAGATCTCGAGACCGAAGCCGTTGTGGATGCATTGGAGCAAGATGCCGCCCAGTTCGAGATCGCGCTCAAGAATGAGGACATCGTCCGCGCCGGATTTCCTCGCTGCGCTTGCCGCGGCCAATCCGCCGGGGCCACTTCCGATCACAATCACGTCGTAGTTTTTTCTCATCGGTGCCTATCCCTATCCATGCCCGACCATCTTTGTTTCGCGCGCCAGGAAGCTGGATCCCGGTCCCTTCTTGGTGACCCTCAGAGGATCCAGCGCCAGTTCGCGGGCCAGTATGTCCACCACGCGGGGCATGTCAAAGGAGCCCTGGCAGCGTCCTGTCCCCAACCACGTGCGGCGCTTGATAGCGTCGTACGTGTCGGCGGGAATCGGGGCGCGGATCTCGGCAACGATCTCGCCCTCGGTGACGTTCTCGCAGCGGCAGATGATCCGGCCACAGCGAGGGTCCTGCTTGATCAGGGCAGCTTGTTCTACGCGGGACAGGTGTCGGAATACCGGGCGAGCAGGACGGTTGGGGTTCCAGTCAAGTCTCTCCTGGAGGGCCTCGCCGGCTGCCTGCAGCAACTCGATCACCCGCTCGGCTATCGCGGGTGCAGCCGTCAGTCCGGGCGACTCGATCCCGCCCAGGTTAACGAGTCCGGCGACCTCGCGGGGGGTCTCGATAACAAAGTCGCGGTCGTAGGCCACGCCGGGGTTGGCCGACGGCGCGTTGCCGCCCGGCCGGAGCCCCGCGAAGACGGCGATGACATCGCGCTTGCTGATGGTGGGCACCAGTCTGCGAGCACCGTTCCAGACCTCGTCCAGCCCTGCGGCTGTGACCGCGGTATCCTCTTTGTCCTCCAGGTCATCGGCGTTGGGTCCGACGATGGTGTTGCCGTGCAACGTCGTGGTGACCACAATGCCCTTGCTGGTCTTGGTCGGCACCGGGAAGAGGACGCTGTTCAACGTGAATTGGTTGCGATCCAGGATATAGTACTCGCCACGCCGCGCCTTGATCTTGAACTCGGGGCGCACACCGGCCTTGTGCATCACGCTGTCGCTGTAGATCCCAGCGGCGTTGATGACCCAGCGTCCGTAGAAGTTGCCGCGGTTGGTCTTGATTCCGATGATACGCCCCGGCTTCGGAAATGCGGGATTCTGATCCCGTGCGTCGGGATCCGCCGCGTCCCAGATGAAGTCCTCGAAGCATGTTTGGCGTTTGAGGGTCACGCCGTTCATCACGGCGTTTTCGGCCGCGGCGATAGTGACGCCCCAAGGATCGCAGATCCCGCCCACCGGACAGGTGAGCGCCCCTGTCGTCTCAGGGTTGATCAGCGGCTCCCGACGCCGCATCTCATCCCCGGAGATGATCCCCACGGGGATGCCGTTGGCGGCGCCGAGCGCGGCCTGATCCTTCAGCGCTTCG
The DNA here is from genome assembly GCA_965602565.1 of uncultured Anaerolineae bacterium. GTDB lineage: Bacteria > Chloroflexota > Anaerolineae > B4-G1 > SLSP01 > PWVB01. The sequence goes on along the minus strand of CBFCZM010000187.1, from coordinate 3,334 downwards.
CGTTCCTCGTCCCCGATGGCGACGACGTAGGTTCCGCAGCGGCTGAAGCCGAAGTCAAGTTCTGCCGCGAGTTGATCCCACATCGGGTTCGCCTTGGCGTTCATCTCAGCCTTGAGCGTTCCGCGTGTGGCGGCATAGCCACCGTGTATGATGGCGGAGTTCGCCGACGTCGCGCCGGTGCAGACGTCGCTTTCCTTCTCGATCCACAGGATGTCCAGATCGTAGCGGGAGAGGAAGCGTGCCACCATCGCACCGACCACGCCGGCACCGATAATGATGATGTCGTGTTCGTGGCGTTTGGGATTCGCCTGCATGGTCACCTCAAAGATGATGTCCCGACGGCGCCCCTGAGTTTGGGATGAATGTCTCAGTTGAGCGCCGCCAGTATCAGGTCCAGATTGATATCGGCCGTCGTGTCGTAGCGGAAGTGCGCGTCGCCGACACGCTCGACAGGGCCAATGCCCACGGCGATCATACCGGCTGCCAGAGCCGCCTGGACCCCGGAACGCGCGTCCTCAACGACGATGCACTGCTCCGGCGGCACATCCATCTGCGCCGCTGCATGGAGGAAAAGGTCGGGGGCCGGTTTCGCCCGCTTGGTACTGTAGCCGTCGGCGACGGCGTCGAAAGCCCCGCCGATGCCGAGACGTCGGAGCACCGTGCCGGTGTTCTTGCTGGCGGAGCCGATCGCCATCTTGAGTCCGTGGCAGCGGATGTCAGCCATCAGCCGCCGGGCCCCCGGTAGGAAGCTGTTCCCGGTGATCTCACGCAGCAGCCGGCGATACGTGTCATTCTTGCGCTCCATCATCTCCTGGATCTGGGCTTCGGAGTAGCGGTGGATGTGCTCTCTCAGCAGCAGTTCCAGGGACCGGCGACGCGAGACGCCACGTAGATGCTCGTTATCCTCAACCGTGAAGACGATGTCCTCATCCTCCGCCAGGCGCTGCCAGGCCTGGAAGTGATACCTGGCAGTGTCGGTGAGGACGCCGTCCAGATCAAGGATGACCGCAGCGATCCTGCGCGACACGGTGGCCTACGCCTCTACCCACTTCAGCGTGCGCTCTACCGCTTTGCCCCAGCCCGCATAGAGCTTCTGGCGCGTGGGCTCCGCCATGGCCGGCTGGAACGTCCGGTCGATGTCCCAGTTCTGCCTCAGCGCATCGGTGCTATCCCAGAATCCGACGGCCAGGCCAGCTGCGTAGGCCGCGCCCAGTGCCGTGGTTTCTGTGACGGTCGGCCGGATTACGGGCACGTTCAGGATGTCGGCCTGGAACTGCATCAAGAGCTCGTTGGCGACCATACCACCGTCGACTTTGAGCGTCTTGAGGGGCACGCCGGCGTCGGCTTCCATCGCTTCCACAACGTCGCGGGTCTGATAGGCAGCGGACTCCAGTGCTGCCCGGCAGATGTGGTGTTTGTCTATGTAGCGGGTAAGCCCGACCATCACGCCGCGGGCGTCGCTGCGCCAATAGGGGGCGAAGAGCCCGGAGAACGCCGGTACGATGTACATTCCCCCGGCGTCCTCCACCCGCCGTGCCAGATCCTCGATCTGTGGCGCCCGGGTGAAGAAGCCGAGATTGTCTCGCAGCCACTGCACCAGTGCCCCGGTGATGGCAATAGAGCCCTCAAGGGCGTAGACGGCCGGTGAGTCACCGAATTTGTACCCCATCGTGGTCAGCAGACCGTGCTTCGACGGCACGATCTCGGTTCCGGTGTTGAGCAGCAAGAAGCAGCCCGTGCCGTAAGTGTTCTTGCCTTCGCCGGGGGTGAAGCACGTCTGCCCGACCAGCGCCGCGTGCTGATCGCCGAGGTCCCCGGTGATGGGAATGCTCTCCCCGAACGGCCCGTCCTTCTGGGTGAACCCGTAGGGGTGGGGGGCGCTGGAGGGGCGGATCTCCGGCAGCACCTGCCGCGGTATGTCCAGTATGTTCAGGATCTCGCTGTCCCAGTCCAGGGTTCGCAGGTCCATAAGCATCGTCCTGCCTGCGTTGGTCACGTCGGTGATGTGGGCCCCGCCCTGAGGACCGCCGGTCAGCCACCAGATGAGCCACGTGTCGATGGTACCGAACAGCGCGTTGCCCTTGTCCGCGGCCATGCGAACGTCCGGAACATTGCGCAGCATCCAGGCCAGCTTGGGACCGGCAAAATAGGTGGCCAAGGGAAGCCCGACTTTGTCGCGGAAGCGGTCCTGTCCACCCTCGCTGGCCAGGCTATCGCAGATCTGCTTGGTCCGCGTGTCCTGCCAGACGATGGCATTGTAGAGCGGCTTCCCGGTCGTGCGGTCCCATACGACCGATGTCTCACGCTGGTTGGTAATCCCGACTGCGGCGATGCTGCCGGTGGCGAAGTTGCCCTGCGCAAGCGTTTTGTGGATGACTTCCTGGGTCTTTTCCCAGATCTCGAGGGGGTCGTGCTCAACCCAGCCCGGTTGCGGGTAAATCTGCTCGTGTTCTTCGTAGGACCGTGTGACGGGATGGCCGCTGTGATCGAATATGATGCAGCGTGTGCCGGTCGTGCCTTGATCGAGGGCGGCGATGTACCGAGCCTCTGCCATCTGAACCTCCCGGGTCTGGTTGGTGGTCTTGCAGGCGTTGGAGGGATTATACTTGCGAGGGTCGGTTTGTCTATTGATAACGAGGGTGCGCCTAGCGCATCACGAGTGGCAGATAGCTGTACGCCCAGATGCTCACAGACCCGGTTTCGGACCATGGGCTGTCCCCGTCCAGGGCCTGGGCGCGCACGCGGTAGTGCCAGGTGCCGGTTTGCTTGCCGATGACTGCGTGCCCTGTGAATGCGCCGGCGTAGGCTACGGTAGGGGCGTCAAACCACGGCGTAGCGCTTTCCTCCAGGACGTAGCCGGTGGCGGTCATAACCGCGGACCAACTGACCGTATAGGTGTCGCTGCTATCCGGATCGGGGATCGGATTGAGGAGAGGCGTGGGGATGGAGGCCACCGTGACCGTGAAGCTCCGGCTGTTGCTAGGCGGGCTGAACCCCGCTGCATTGGCGGCCCCCACGCGGTAGGTCCATGTCCCGGCGCGCTGGCCGGTGGCCTCGTAACTGGTGGCGGCACCGATGTAGCGGGTGATGACATCGGTGAAGCCGGCAGTGGCTGATTCCTGCAGCCGGTAGCCGCTGGCCCCGGTGCTGCTCGACCATGTGATCGTGTAGGCATCGGGTTCGGAGCCGGCCACAATGGCATCCAGGAGGGGAGGGTCCGGCAGGACCACGGTGGATTGGATGGCGCTCCAGTTGCTGCTTACGCCGCCAAGTGTAGCCTGAACGCGGTAGTACCCGATGCCGCCATCCTGGTCCGCGGCGTTGAAGCTCAGGT
>CBFCZM010000186.1:0-5871 GCA_965602565.1 uncultured Anaerolineae bacterium | reverse complement strand
CTCCATCCACACTTGGTCTGGAGCCGTTGATTATCAATGATTCGGCTGGGTCCTATGCCAACCTCAATCCACGTGTCGGGTTGCGCCGGCAACCCGTAGATACGCCGTGGATTCGTATCCATCAGCTCCACGAGCCGATCCAGACTCAAACGCCCCTCGGCCACAGCCGTGAGCATCAACGGCAACGCCGTCTCAAGCCCGGGCACACCCGGCGGCGGGGCAGCAGACTGCTTCTCGGCCAGCGTGTGGGGCGCGTGGTCCGTGGCAATGCAGTCAACCGTGCTGCCAAGGTGCGCCCAGAGCGCATCGACATCCTCCTGCGTCCCCAGCCGCGGGCGCATGTCGCCCAGTGGGCCCAAGCGCGCGGCGTCGGACTCGGTGAGGAAGAGGTGATGCGGCGTCACCTCACACGTGATCGGAAGTCCATGTGCCTTGGCCCTGGCGATCAATTGCATCTCCGCCCTGCGGCTGACGTGGCAGATGTGCACGGGTCGCCGGAACGCGGCAGCCAGACCGATGGCGACGGCGATGTTGGCGTCCTCAGCGTGGACGGCGATCATCTTCCCGGCCGGCCAGTTCCGGAAACAGGACAATAGCGTGAGCAGACCATCCACCCTCAGCGGTCCGTAGGTTTGGTCCATGTATATCTTCAGCCCCACTGCTTCCTGCCCCAGAGCTGCCAATGCCGCCGTGTGGTCGGCGGAAGCGCCGGCAAGATGGTGGACATCGCAGTGCGCCTGTGCCTCGGCGTGCTGTTGTGCATCGCGGAAGTCCGCGAGCGTGACGAGAGGAGGCCGGGTATTGGGCATCGCTAGAATGGTCGTGAACCCGCCGGCCAGTGCGGCGGCGGTGCCACTGCGAACGTCCTCTTTGTGCTCACCTCCGGGGCTGCGGAGGTGCACGTGGACGTCGACCAGACCTGGTAGTCTAACGTGGTCACATTTTGCCATAAGGCTCGTTTACCAGGCTTGGGTCTCCCCAAACCCGGTAGATTCTACCAGAGGTTGTGAAATACGCAAATCTACAGCGTGTATGGCTGGTCAAATCCCTCGGAGCAGCTCTTGATATCCAGGATCGGCGTGCCGTCCAGCGCGTCCAGACCCCTGACCCACAGCACATTGCCGTCGATCCGCACGACGCGAACCGTCACCAGGCCGATGGGGTTGGGCCGTGCGGGGCTCCGCGTTGCAAACACGCCGCGCAGAGGTCGGACCATGTCACCCCGTGGGTGCACCTGCAGGACATCGTGCGACGCCAGGTGGAAATACGACAGCAGGACAAGGTCCGACCCGGGCTCCACGCCCACCAGAGCTTCGATGAACCGCGGGGCCAGCAGCAGCTGGACCGTCTCGGCGCGCAGCGTCGCGATCTTGTCGGCACCGGGGGGTGCGGCTTCGTCCCGTGAGACATAGCCAATGGGTGTCAGCGCAATCTGCTCAGCAACGAAGCTAATCTCGGTTGTCATAGCGTGCCTTTCCTGCCATGGGACAACTCAATGCCCGATGCTCCCGTGCCAGCCCCTCTACCGAAGCAGTCCATCTGCGCCCCTCTGCGTAGCGCGAGCTGTTAGTTCGCGGCTCCTCGCGGCAGCGCCGCTTCCATTCGTACATAGCATACGCTGGTCACCATGGTGCCAATTCAGGCTCACCTGCGCCACGTGTGTGCCGCGTCGATCGCCACACGCAGATCATCCCAGCTCGTGTCGCCCGGCACCGTGCAGTCGGCCGCAAGAACGAACCGCTCCGGAGCATCTCGCAGGACCTCTCGCACACGATCTCGGATCGCCGCCTGATCACCCGACGTGATCACACCGTGACGCTCCAGCCCACCCATGAAAGGACGCTGAAACATCTCGGCCACCGCGCGCGCGGCAAGGGTGCGCTCCCCAAGCTGCAGGCCGGCGTTGACAACGTCACCGGGATAATCCAGGAACGGGCTCAGATCATCGTAACCACCATGGTAGTCACAGACATGCAGGATGTTGAAGGGACACGCCGCGTCGATCTCCCCCAGCAGCACCAGATCCTGGGGCTTGACGTAGGACTCAAAGATCCCCGGCGCAGCGCTCGCAAAGCGGTGTGCCTCCCCGCCCTGCGTGGAAGCATAGAACCCATCGACTCCGACGTCGATACACGCCCGCACAAAGGTCAGCAAGCTCTCGGTGATCGCCTCCAAACCCGGCTTCACCGCCTCGGGATCCTCCTTGAGATGCGCCGTGATCGTGGCGTCGCTCGTCGTGTGGCCCGCGCACATAAACGCCGAATAGAGGGTCATCAAGACCAACGCCTCACCCTTCACCGCCGCGACCAGTCCCTTCGCGACCTCGAGGGGCGCTGCGTAGAAGGAGGCATCGTAGACCGGCATCTTGCACCAATCCGCCGGCGTCTTGATCTGGGCGATCTCCGGAAACACGTGCTCATACTGGATCTTGACGAAGTCCATGCCGGTGTGTCGGAAGTAATCCAGGTGCTTGGCAATTGCAGCCGGGCCTTCACGATACGCCGGCCCAAAGTGCATGAAAAAGGCCGCCGGTGTATGCGCCGGGGTGGTACCAGGGTCAAGCAAGTTCAATACAGCATCGCGTCTGTCCACGTCGGCTTCCCTTCCGGTTCTAGACATTCTGTTTGGTTCGCGAGATGATCTCGTCCTGCACATCCTCTGCAGAATCCATCACGCTTCTGCTGATACCCAGATCGGGGAACTCCACGCCCACTCATCATTGCTCTGCCGGACGCGGAGGTAGTAGACATCCGTGCCGTCACGCGAGGGCGCGGGATCCTCAAAGGCGGCCCGCCACGCCAGCTCCCCCCACGCGGGCATCCGGTGGAAGCAATAGGACGGCGAATCGATCTTGCCCAGCCGTCCGGCGCGCGCTCCGGCGCAGAGATCGTCCAACGTGTGCGCCTCGCGGCGCCCGTTGAGTTCCGCCCAGACCTCGGTATCCGGCGGCATCGCCGCCTCCAGACAGACCGCCTGCGTTGCCGGCGTGCGATTGTTGGGATTCCCGTAGGTCACGGTCCGGAACCGCACGCCGCGCTCGCCGTCGGGTTCCCAATGTGAGGTGTGGCCGGGCGCCGGCGTGCCCGACACAGCCTCCTGCGGGGCCACGATCTCCGGGCCGCGGAACCGCGGCTCGACAGCCAGGATCCGGCCGGCGGAGATGCCGAAGCGCACATCCCAGTCGGCGCGGCGGCCGCGGGCACCCCAGCCGACCTCCAGTGTGAGCTTAGTGTGAATCTCCGTCCCTTCCACCGGCGCAACGATATCCGTTCGCGAGAACCGCCGCATCAGCGAGCCGTTCTTGATGACGTCCACGCAGTCAATCGGCGCCCCGCCAACGACGTCGAAGGCAAGATGGCGCCGCTCTGTGGGCGCCAAGACCGCGCCCATCGGCTGATCATTAAGGGTGAACTGCAGCCGGATGCGGTCGCCGGTCAACGCGTAGGTCCTCCGCGCCAGCAGCGCTTCCCAGATCGCGTCCCGTGTCTTGGCCCGTGCCCACACGCCGGTGCGCCCGTGGCCGTAGCTGCCCGGGTGGGCACTGTGGTGATCGGTGCCGCCGATGGCGCCGGCGATGTGCCCCTGCGCCAGGCCATATTGCCACGTGCTGGCGTGGTCCGCCGGCCCCATCGAGTGCAGGAATGGGCGCGGGACCTCGTCCGTCTCACTGCAGCCATGCATCGAGATGATCTCAACCACCGGCGCGAACTCGGGATCGAACGTGGCCCAGTTGATGCCCCGCTGTCCCTGTTTGTACCCGATATGGTGGGGGAAGGCGATAACGCCGATCCCGGCCTCCCGCAGGGAGCGAAGTTGCCGGTGAAGATCATCCAGCCCGGTCGCCTCAAGCAGATCACCGTGAGCGCTATTGTAGAGGATCGTCCGGTCGCCATCGGCACAACTGTGCATCTCGAAGCTGAGGAAGGTCACGAACTCGCCCTCGTGGTGATAGGCAGCCGTGGTGCGCTGCACTCCATCCCACTGCTCGCGAAGCCGGGCAAAGCCCGTTTTGTGGAAATCGATGATGGTCTGGATGTTGTCATCCGGTGCCGGCATATCGGGCCACAGCGCGTGGCCGGTCACCGAACAGAAGTCGAGCTGCTCCCGCGCATTGCGGAACGCGTCGTCAAGGCTGCCGTGGCCATAGGAGATGCCACAGTGGTTGTGCACATCGCCGTAGCAGGCCTTGAGACCATCATAGGCTGCCATAGTCTACGTCACCTCACCTTTAATCGCTTCGCAGCACCTGTAGATCCACGGTTTGTCTCTGGCTGCGAGTATAAGCCCTATCATGTGACGTGCAACCGCAGCGGGCTTTCGAGGATGTCTCACCAATGACACTGCAATGAGCCGGCACCCCAAGCAGAAGGGGCAAGCCAAATTGGCCTGCCCCTTGGTCGGAACTGCCCGAGTGTCTCCGCTGCTAGCGCACCATTCCGAGTCGCCGTTTCTTGCTCAGCGGCACGCCCGCTATCCCCGCCAGACCGATGATCCCCGCCAAAATCGCCGCCGACAACATCACAGCAGACACATCGCTGTGCTCTATGGCAATGCCGGCATAGGCCCAGACAAAGACCGCCGCGTAGGCCAAGTTGCCGTGCCGGAGGGCCATAGTGATGGCGATACCGGCTGCGACGACCAGCATAATGACCACCCACGCCTCGGTACTGATCCCCCACCCGCCCCAGTTGAGGTAATAGAGAAACTGCGTGGCATTCGCAACGGTCGCCACACTAATCCAACCCAAATAGAGACTGAACGGGATCACGATCGCCCAGCGATCGGCAAGTGAGGCCTGAGCTCGGCCTGCCCAGAGGCTGAGAAATATGGCGATCAATGAGCCAAGAATCGTCAGCATCGCCAGCAAGGTCAGATTGAAGACCTCATAGTGCCACAAGAACAGCCAGACGATATTTGCGGCGCCGCTCAACGCATAGAGCAGGCCAATTCGCTGTACGTGCACATTGTCTCGTTGAGAGGGCAATGCCTGAAAGATGGTGAAGGCCAGCAATCCCAGATAGATCAAGCCCCAGATGCTGAACACGTATCCCGCGGGGACGAAGTAGATGTCAAAGCGGTCGGAGATTTCGCCGGTGTCCAGGCCATTCAACGGCAGCATGGTAGCCAGACCATTGACGATGATGACACCCAAGGTGACGACGATATTGATGAGCGGAAATGCGGTCCGGATCTTGCTCTTCATAAATGCCTCCCGTTTGAGCAGAGCCAGGTCTTGAGTTACGATAATATTCTATATGAGTGTATACTTTTTGTCAAGTATCTCTATTCACAGTTTCGGGCGAACACCTAGCCAATCTCCGGACCGGCGATAGCATATTGGCGTTCCGGCATGCCGGACGGACCGTCATCGCCCAGAACCATCCGCGTGAAGGGGCGCAGGACCTTGAAGCCCAGGCCACGAAGAAACGCCACCCAGGTTGATTGGGCAGAAGCCGCATCTACGATCACGGGCCGCTGGTCGCACGCGCCCAGCGCACAGAGCAGTAGCGCTTCCGCGATCTCATAGCTGTCCGCCACCACCGGGCCAATCTGCTCACAGACGGCACCCGACCGTCCTATGCAGAACCCGCGCAGCACGTCGTCCTGTAAACACGCAAAGGCATAGCGTGGCGCATTCCGGACGAGGGGCCCCAGGATGCCTCCGCGTGCAGCACCGAAGATGGGCGCGTCGAACGCGATCAGCTCTGCGAGTCGCGCCGGATCGAGGACCCGGCACACAGCGTTGCCCGGGATGCCGAGCACAGAGGCCCCGGCTATCATCGGCCCCGGAGGCTGCCGTGGCACCGCCTGAGGCTGCCGCGTCATCCGTAGAAGTCCATACTCAGCGCGGAAGCCCAGGCGGGTGTAGAG
>CBFCZM010000185.1:0-5871 GCA_965602565.1 uncultured Anaerolineae bacterium | reverse complement strand
GGCCTTGATCCCCTGCAGGGGGCGGACCAGGTTCTTCTGAATATCGTTGTTGAGAGCCTTCAGCGGGGAGACGTAGAGGACGTAAACGCGGTCCTCCAAGCGTTGCCGGCGCCCCAGCTTGAACAACTCATTGAGGCACCAGAGAAATGCAGCCAACGTCTTGCCGGAACCGGTGGGAGAGAAAATGAGCGTGTTCTCTCCCTTGGCGATCCGCGGCCAACTGGCAACCTGAGGAGGGCTCGGCGCGGCAAACGTCTTTCTGAACCACGCCCAAACATAGGGCTCGAACAATGCTGCGAGGTCCGATGCCACGCCCCCTCCTATACAATCAATAACAACGACTCAAGATCAGTCTAGCATATATGTTCTATTCATGCAACTCCGCGTCGTCCCAGGAGTTCATCAACCGTCAGGAAGTCCTCATCCCGGAACCCCATCTCGCGCGCCCACTCAAGGGCCAGATCAAGACGCTCGAAGTCATCAGGATGGTGCGCGTCGGCGGTGATCGTGAAACGCGCCCCCATCTCGCGGGCCAGGCCGAAGAACGCCGCTGTCGCCTCTCGGTAGGCCGGGCTTGTCGCGACAGGGCCGCCGTTGATCTCAACTGCCACCTGCCGGTCATTCGCCAACGCAATCAGTCCGGCCATCCGCGCGTCGCCGATGGCCGCGATGACCGGCGCTAGCGGGCGCATCGCGGTGCAATCAAAGGGATGCGCCCATACCGAGACCCCGGGCATCTGCAGCATCTCGCGCGCCATCCGCACCATCAGCTCCGCCTTGGCTTCGGACGTATCCTCACGCGGTCGCGGTGCGGCAGGAAGATGGAAGTGGCTGGCTGCGCAGATCACATAGTCGACCTGACCCAACATCGCACCATCCAGACAACCCGCGCCGGCCAGCGTATAGTCGGCCTCCACGCCGACGAGCACGGTCAGGTCCGCGGGAAGGTTCATCGCGTTGACCATGCTGCGCTCCTCGATCAGGACCTCGATCTGCTGCCCATCATAGAAGTCGCAGCCGGGAACCGGGGCCGGCGTCACGTGATCAGCAAAGCCAAGGGCCGCCAGGCCTTTGGCGCGTGCCCGGCTGACCATCGCAGTCAGAGTAGCGTCGCGGTGTCCGCAGGGCGAAAAGCGAGTGTGTACATGAAAATCAGCATAGATAGGATTGCCCACAGTTACCTCCGGCTTGCTTGCCAAGTAGTCCAGTTTCCATTCACTTCGGTCACGATGCCCTCCTCCTCGAAGACCAGCAGCTTCGTGGCCACCTTGTCGATGAAGAAGCGGTCGTGGCTGACGACGATGACAGCACCTGGAAAAAATGCCAGGGCACGCTCCATCACCTGCGTGCTCGTGATGTCCAGATGATTCGTCGGCTCGTCAAGAACCACCAGCGCTGCGCCGGAAAGCAAAGTCTTGGCCAATGCTACACGGGCACGCTGTCCACCGGACAGTGTGCCAATCAGTTGGCTCAGATCCATCTCCGAGAACTGCATCAGCGAGAGGAAGCGATTGACACGCCTCCTGGGCGCGTGAAAGGCCAGGCCGACCACATTCACCGCGTGGGAGACCGTATCGTTGAGATCCAGTTCATCGAAGATCTGATTGTAGTATGCGTAACCGACACCCTTACCCCACACGATGCGGCCGTCATCGGCGGGCTCGCCCTCCGTCAGCGTCCGGATGAGGGTTGTCTTGCCACACCCATTCGCGCCCAGGATAGCCACGCGCTCCCCCCGTTGCACCTCGAATGTGAGGTCATCGAAGAGCATCTGCCCATCATAGGCTTTGGAAAGATGTTCGACCCGACAGATGTTGGTCGGAACATGCAACCGCCCGTAGATACCGGTGATGATCTTATCCACCGGTCGCGGCGTCACCTGTTTCTTTATATTCGCCATCTTGCGCTGCAGCGCCCGGGTGGGATCCCTCGCGGCCTCTCTGCGATCAGCAATCGCCTCCCCCTCGTAGACCAACAGCGCCTCCTCGTACTCAAACTGGCGCGTCAACGACTTGATCCGCAGGGGTTTCTCCTGCACGTAGTATGTATAGTTGCCGTTGTACACCTGGAAGTGGTAGTTCTCGATCTCGACCATCTTGTTGACCACACGGTTCAGAAAGTCGCGATCGTGGGACACAACGATCAGCGCGCCCGCGAAGTCATTGAACCATGCCTCCAGCCAGGCCAGTCCGTCCACATCGAGGAAGTTGGTCGGTTCATCCATCAGCAGCACGTCGGGTTTCTCCAACAGAATCTTGGCCAAAGCCGCGCGGTTACGCCATCCTCCCGAAAGCTCATCAATAGGGCTGGTGCGATGCTTCTCGCCAAAGCCCAGCCGGCTCAACGCCTCATCGATCTTATACTCATACGACCATCCGCCGAGGCGCTCCATCTCCTCAAGTAGCTCAGCCTGACGTGCCACGAGACGATCCAGCTCCTTGCCTTCCGGGTTCTCCTCGAAGGCAATCTCGACCTCAAGCAGATCCTCTTCCAGCGTGTGGATATCGGCAAAGAGCTCGTCCAAGAGCGCGGCAATACTCTGCTCTCCGTCAAGTTGAGAGAACTGTGAGAAATATCCAATCCGCACGCCATCTTCTACCTCAACCGTGCCCTCGGAGGGGGTCTCCAATCCCAATATCAACTTGAGAAACGTGGTCTTGCCGGCACCATTCTTACCGATCAAGCCGACCCGGTCTCCCTCCGCCAACCGGAAATAGAGTTCCCGGAGCACAGGGACATCCTGGTAGGACTTGTACACGTTGTTCAGACGGATCAGACTCATCGTGGGTGACTCCCTGTCGCGAACCCGTCACCATCATAGCACAGCAGGACGTATTCGGGAGGGCACAGCAGGTCAATGAGAGGTGCGGATATCGATGGTTGCACCGTTGGAGCTCACGTCGACAGTACCATCGCGGCCCGTCTGGTGAAGGGGGACATCCATTATCCGCGCCAGCACGTAGGAAGAGAGGGTTGTTCCCTCATCAAGGCCGACGACAACGGCTTGGGGGGCGACCGCCTGGAGCAGCGTCGCCGACGTCGATGTCTGCGCACCCTGCCTGGCCAGCTGCAGCACCTCACTCCGAAGGCCATGCCCGTAGGCGACGACCAATGCCTCCTCAACAACCGTGGTGGCATCGCCCAGCAGGAGAAAGCGCATCTCACCGTAGGCCACTTGCAGCACCAGCGGCCCGGTGACTCCCGCCGGCGGCCACAGGACATGCAACGTCACATCTGGATCCAGATCCATCAGGGCAGAACCGGCGGCGGGAGCCCACGACCCTGTTGGTCGCGTCGCCAGGGCTTCCGACCACGCCTCATATGTTTCCCCCTGGCCAGACTCAGAACTGATCGCCACGGCGGCAACGTCGTAACGTGACAGCACGGGCACAAGCCCGTTCAGTCGGTCCTCGTCAGGTGAGGTGAGCACGACCAGATCCAGGCTACGGTCCCAGAAGGGCATCTGCTTCCCCAGAGCCGCGAGGGTACGGCGAGCGTCGCTCCCCCCATCGATCAGCGCTTGCCGCCCGGTGGGCGTGCGAATGAAGACCGCATCACCATCCCCCACATCCAGAAAGACGACGTGAAGCCGGCCATCAGGTCGTGCCACAATCGCAGCACCGATCAGCACCACGATAGCCGCACCCACGACCACAACCGTGCGATTCAGCCCCGTGATAAAGGCGGCTGCCCGCTCGCGCACGAGCGTCGGTCGCGTCACCCACCAGGTGATCAGACCCAGCAGCAAGTAGTACGCCCAAACGGGCAACGGTTCCGCCGTGCCGAGCTCGACAGCAGCCCACGGAAAACTCGCCGTCCACTCCACGACCAGCGTGGTGTAGGCAAGGAAAACCCAGGCCAGCCAGGCGCAGACCACGCCCAGTGGCCGAATGGTCATACCCAGCACCAAGGCCAGACCACCAAAGAGCATCACAAAAGACTGTGCCGGAAGCACCAACAGATTGGTCAGCACAGCCACCAGTGAGATCTTGCCAAACGTATTGATGGTGATGCCCACCGTCATTATCTGGACCGCGACAGTCACAATCAGGACATCGGCGAGCAGCGTGATCGCGGACTCAGCCGCGACCCGGTCTGTAAGCCACTCAAGCGGGCCTTCCAGCCATCCCGTTAGGAGTGGGACGTAGAGAATCAGCGCCGTCATCGCGGCGAGACTGAGCTGGAAACCCAGATCCCACAGGATCAAGGGATCAATCAGCGACAGAAGCAGGACGGCGGACGCCAGAGAGGTTGGACCGTGAACCTTGCGGTCCTCCTGCAGCGCGAGCACAGCCAACGAGGCCATGACACCTGCACGCAGCACCGCGGGCGAGGCCCCCACCAGGAGCACGTAGGTCCAGATGGCCAGCCAGGTAACCGGAAGCTGTCCACGCCGCTTGACGATGTAGCGTGAGAGACGACTCACCAGGCCGGCAATCAACGAGAGGTTGAAGCCGGAGATGGCAACGATGTGGCTCGTGCCGGTCAGCTCAAAGGCCTCGACAAGATCCTTCGGGATCCCCTGCTCAATGCCCAGCAAGATCCCGGCCAGCAGGGATCCCTGAGGCTCGGGGAGCAGATTCACCGCAACGCTGTGCGCATGAGTCCGGAACTGCAGAAGTCGGTCAAGCACCGGATTCGCCTGGTGCGACGCAACGACGTCGACGTGGTCACTGCGAAGCAGAGCGTAGATGCCCTGGCGGGCCAGGTAGTCACGGTAGGAGAATGTGTCGAAGACCGGGGGGAGAGCGAGAGAGCCCGAGACGCGAATCCGGTCCCCATATCTGACATCCGTATAGGCCGGCGCGATCAGCAGGATCTGCCCTTCCACGTCACGCAGAGCTTGACCCGCCGCGCCAATCTCGACGGCGTCTATCTGCAGGCGGGTGTCCGTCGCACGCCGGTCCGGATCGGCGACCACCACGCCCTCCAGCCCAATAGCGCCGGAGTCAACATAGGCTACCACATGCCCCGGCGCCGACGCCGCCTGCGCAGACGCAGGGTGAGCAAGCAACAGCCGGCCCGCACCCAGGGACAGCGCAATCAGCATCGCAGCACCACGACGCGCCCAGCGTTGATCCCCCCATCCCAGCATGAGCGTCACAGCACACGGCAGGGGCAGCAGCAGCCATGCCGGAGGCACAACAAAGGCCTGGGCGAGCAGAATCCCACTCACCCAGGCCACTGTGACCAACACCAAGGGCGTCATCGTGCCCTCCTCGGCGCCAAGACTCAGGGTTTGTGTAACAATGACTTGCCGCAACGCGGACTATGTACGGCCAAAGGCGCGTTTGCCCGCGTTTGAGGCCCGCGACACATACCTCAAGCGTCACAGCACGGCAGTTTGCACTGCCGTGGCCCGCACGTGCGGGAACCCATACCTTTACGTGCCCTTAGCCTCCGAGTGCCTCGCTGTGGGAGCGAACGGCTTTCTGCAGACCTGCCTGAGCTGTCACCACTTCCGCTATCTGCAAGCCCTCTGCCTCAAGGCGTCCCCTGATCAGGCACCGGTCGGCCTGATGATCCTCGATGATGAGCGCTCGACCTTCCAGGATCTTGCCTCCGGAGGGTGACACGTGTACTGTGTTGATTAGTCTGTTCACATTATAGAGAGGAACGAAGTGCGGGTCAAACTCAGATGAATCAACACGCGGGAAACATGTCCACGAAACAGCGTATAGCGTAAACAGCAGCAGCGCTCGTCAGACAAAAATAGGTTAGAGAACCAAATCCATCCTACAGCCGGCCCCGCAGAGCTCGACGGATCCAGCGATAGGGGGCTCCGACATAGTAACGTACCAGTGCGGGGAAGGGGAGGCGTTTTCCAGTTTGTCGCCTACCAAGGCGCACAAGCACAGCATAGAGACCTGT
>CBFCZM010000184.1:0-5928 GCA_965602565.1 uncultured Anaerolineae bacterium | reverse complement strand
GAACGCTCCTTACAGCATCCTTGACCTCAAAGGCGCATCTCGCCCCGCATATGGTGCGATTGGTGACATGCCGAAGGTACCCTAGGTGCGCCGAGGTCTATGAAGATAGCTCTAGCCCGTCGCGAGTGGCGGCTCTGGCTGCCCTTTGTGTTTGCTGTTGCTACGCTGGTATTCATCGTCGGCTGGGCCTTGCTCAGTCCTGGAGCGCTTGAGTTAAGCAACGCGCCGACCCAGTGGCCTCTGCCGACCTTGTGGCCGATTCCTGAGCGCTTCAACTCGCCGGAGACCGGGGTCAACGTTCATATGTGGTGGGATTCGTGGGCGGCAATCCGCCGTGATTGGCAGCTGCTGCAGGACGCGAGGTTCACGTGGGTTAAGCAGCGGCTCGCCTGGTTGGATGTGGAGGGGGCGGCCCCCGGGGCCTACGAGTGGTATGCTCTGGATCGGGTCGTGGATGAGG
Source organism: uncultured Anaerolineae bacterium (assembly GCA_965602565.1). GTDB lineage: Bacteria > Chloroflexota > Anaerolineae > B4-G1 > SLSP01 > PWVB01. The sequence continues at coordinate 5,468 of CBFCZM010000184.1, read as the reverse complement.
CCGTGCAGGCCAATGTCAGGCTCCTGCTGCGGCTGGACCATCCGCCGACCTGGGCCATCGAGGCTGCCGCAGTCGACGCACCGGGGCTGCCGGTAGCGCCCGAGACCTTTGCCACGTTCTGCTCGGTGCTGGCCGATCGTTACGAGGGTCGGGTCGCCGGCTACCAAATCTGGAACGAGCCGAACTTGGCGCGTGAGTGGGGGGGCGCCGTGCCGGATCCGGCCGGCTACGTTGAGCTTCTGCGGGCCTGCTACGTGGCCATCAAAACCGTGGACCCTGGCGCCCTCGTGATCTCAGCCGGGCTGGCGCCGACGGGATCGCTGCCGCCCGAAGCGATGCCGGATGTCGACTACCTGGCGGGGATGTACGAGGCCGGCGCTTCACCCTACTTCGATTTGCTGGGTCTCAACGCGCCTGGCTATAAGGCGCCCCCCGAGGTCTCTCCACAGGAGGCAGCCGATCCTGCCAACGATTACGGCGGTCATGCTTTCTTCTGCTTCCGGCACGTTGAAGATATGCGGAGGTTGATGGAGGCGTATGGTGACGGCCACAAGCAAATCGCCATATTGGAATTCGGGTGGCATACAAGCTCCAGTCCTGAGCATCCGGACTATGCATGGTTTGCCGTGACGCCGGAAGAACAAGGTGACTATCTCGTGCGAGCCTATGAGTATGCGCAGGCCAACTGGGGTCCCTGGATCGGTCCCATGTTTGTGTGGAATTTTCCCGACTCCAAGTGGACCCCGGATAACGAGGAGTATTGGTGGGCCATCGCCGACCCGTTCTGGTGGGGATTCGATCGTGACTTCGCGACCTGGGAGGGCGCCGGGGTCCGTCCGGCCTACGAGGCTCTGAAGGAGATGATTGACCAAGCCCCGGCACCCTAAGGACTGAGCTTGCCCGGGCCCGGGCACTCTGGTCGAGTTTCTCTGGGCTCGGGGGCGCACTTCGCTCCGGGGACAATAGCCAGACGTGTATCTGCGCAAATATGCCCATGGGTCAGGCTTTTCTTGCTCATTTGAGGTATAGAGGTATAATTTCGCTGTGCGGGGAAGTGTCGGAATTGGCAGACGAGCATGACTTAGGATCATGTGCCGCAAGGCGTGCGGGTTCAACTCCCGCCTTCCCCATCGGAGGGGCGAGAGTACTCTCGCCCCTTGAGTTTGCGAGGTGCTCCTATGACGAGGCCCACTCGGTTGCAGGGTGAGTTAGCCTTACCCGAGATTCCTCCTGAGCTTCAATCTTCAGTCAAACTGACCACTCTGGATCGAGTCTACGCCTGGTCGCGCAAGCGATCCCTCTGGCCAATGCTATTCGGTCTCGCGTGCTGTGCGTTTGAGATGATCGCTACTGCCGCGTCGCGCTATGATACTGCTCGGTTTGGGATGGAGATCATGCGTGCGAGTCCCCGCCAGGCGGACCTGATGATTGTCAACGGCACGGTGACGAAGAAGATGGCCCCTCTGCTGGTCCGCCTTTACAATCAGATGGCCGAGCCCAAGTACGTCATCGCGATGGGCGCGTGTGCTATCTCGGGAGGACCCTTCAAGGAAGGATACAACGTTGTCTCGGGGGTTGATCGGCTGCTTCCGGTTGACGTCTATATCCCCGGCTGTCCGCCACGACCGGAGGCATTGATACACGGCATTCTGACCCTGCACGCGCGCTTTGATCACGAGTCGATCAAGGATATCCGGGCCTTCCAGCCCGGTGAGGACGAGGGTGTTCCGGAACCAATCTTGGGGCCTGACTTGATCAGCTGGCGCGATCTTGAGGGGCTCGTAGGACCGAGGGACAAGGACGCGTAGCATGGCACACTTACCGCTTGATATGCCGGTAGAGGTCTGGGAACGTCTCCAGGAGCACTTCCCCGGTGAGCTCCGCCCGGCAGAACCCCCTGAACGCGGGGAGGGCGAGGGCTACCCACAGGCGAGTCCACATCGGATTACCCGTGCAGTTTCGCGCTCCCTGTTGATGTCGCGGCCAAGGTATGAAGGGGTTCTGGTGCATTCGCGCCACCTCTTGCCGGTGCTGCGGTTCCTGCGCGATGAACTCGGGTACGTGTACCTGTCCAACTTGACGGCGGTCGACTACCCTGAGCCCCTCGAGCAATTGCCGCCCCATATCGACGTCGTCTACCATTTGTTCAGGTTGGATGGCGGTGGCTACGTCGCACTGCACGTCCATACGACCCGCAATGGCGCGGTCCTCCCGTCCATCACGCCGGAATTCCCCGCGGCCAACCTTCAAGAGCGTGAGGTGTGGGATATGTTCGGTGTGTGTTTTGAGGGGCACCCCGACTTGCGGCGGCTGTTGATGTGGGAGGGCTTCGATGGCTTCCCCATGCGCAAGGATTGGCGGGAAGCTTACTACGAGGAAGAGCACAAGCCTTACCGCAGCCGGTTCCCTGATGGCGGCAATCCGCTCTATGCTGAGGATCGGACACCGATTCACGCGAACATCCGCCAAAGCGGACCAGGCCTGCCGGATAGCCATCCGCCGGCGGATGATGAGTTCAGCGAAGCGGATCATCTGCTCTATGAGCGGATGCTATCGGCCGATCGTGATCCCGACAAGCCCCTGAAGACCGAGGAGATGATCCTCAATATGGGACCTCATCACCCCAGCACGCACGGTGTTTTCCGCATGGCCGTGCGACTGGATGGCGAGACGGTGCGGCATCTGGAGCCGGTCTTCGGGTACCTCCACCGCAATCATGAGAAGATCGGCGAGCGGAATACTTGGCTGCAGAATATCCCCTACACCGACCGGCTGGACTATCTGAACGGGATGACTAACAACCTCGCCTACTGCTTGGCGATGGAGAAGCTGCTGGGGTGGCAGATCCCGGCGCGTGCTGAGTATATTCGGATTATCATGTCCGAGTTCTCGCGCGTCGTCAACCATATGCTCGCCGCAGGTTTCTTCAGCAATGAGCTGGGTCTGTATTTCACAGGATCGCTCTATGCTCTAGAGGAGCGAGAGTTGATCCTGGATCTCTTTGAGGCCGTTTCTGGTGGTCGTATGATGTTCAACTACATGCGGCCCGGCGGCGTGGCAGCCGATCTCCCGGATGGCTGGCTCGACCAGGCCAAACGGCTCGTACACGAGCGGCTGCCCAAGAAGGTCAAGGAGATGCAGAGCTTCCTTCTGGGCAACGAGATTCTGCAGGCGAGAAGTGTGGGCGTGGGGGCCTTGTCAAAGGCGGATGCGATTGCCTGTGGGGTTTCCGGTCCTGTCCTGCGGGCGTGCGGTGTTCCGTATGACGTGCGGCGTGCTGAACCCTACGGGATCTACGAGCGGTTCGAGTTCGATGTGGTCACCCGGCAGGCCGGCGACGTTTTCGCGCGCGTTGCCCTGCGCTTTGACGAGATCTGGCAGAGCCTGAAGATCCTGGGTCAGGCGTTGGATCAAGTCCCCGAGGGAGAGATCCAGTCCCATCGCCTTTCACCGCGTATGCGGATTCCGCCCGGAGAAACGTATGGGCGCATCGAGGCCCCGAAGGGGGAGCTGGGTTTCTATCTCGTTTCAGATGGTGGCTCGAACCCCTACCGCTATCACATCCGGGCGACCTCATTGCTCAACCTGACGCCGCTCAGCCAACTCACCCGCGGCGGCAAGATTGCGGACATCGTGGCGATCCTCGGGAGCATCGATCTCACGATGGGGGAGGTGGACCGCTGATGTACGGTTGGGGAATCATCAAGACACTCTGGATGACGCTGTATCACTTCGCCATGACCTATGTCGAGGATGTGCGTTCCTGGCTGTCGCGGCGTGACGAGAGCACGGGCGAGGCCGGTGCCATCCCGGGTGTTGCCCGAGGAGAGCGTACACACGGTGTCTTCACCGTCCAGTATCCTTCCGAACGGCGCGAGCTGTCCGAGCGCTACCGGAACTTCCCGTTTTTCGTCATCGATGCCGAGACCGAGCAACTGCGTTGCACAGCCTGCGGCATTTGTGCCCAGATCTGTCCTGTGCAGTGCATCTGGATCCAGCGCGCCAAGGAACCTGAGACGGGCCGGCCCCGACGCTATCCCGTGTCATACTATCTTGATACGAGCCAATGTATGACGTGTGGGTTCTGTGCCGAGTTCTGTCCGTTTGATGCGATCAAGATGGACAAGAGCTTTGAGCTGGCCTCGTACAGCCGCCCGGGCTTTCTGAGTGCCAGAGACTTGGCCAAGCCTGAGGCCTACCACGCCGGCATCCACCCCACGGCTTACGCAGGGGAAGCTGCGAAGAAGAAGTAGCCGGACCGCCCACAACCCACAACTCCGAACAAAGCGTTCCGGGCCGCCCGATGTCAGCGCGGCCCGGTCGTCGTCAGGAAGTGAGCAGCTTGTGGAGACGTTCAGCCAGCTCCATACATGCGCGCCCGTTATGGTAGGGGCACTTCCAGAAGCTGACTTTGGCCCCGTCTTCTGAGACTCCTTCCGGTACGGTGTGATCTCGCTCCACATACCGGATCCAGCCGCCGTATGTGCTGTCGACCAGGTAGGCGTCGATAAAGTCCCAGCTTCGGTACGCTGCCGCCAGAAAGTGGGCCTCACCTGTAAGCTGGTAGGCGTTGAGGAAGCCCACCGCGGCTTCCGCCTGCGGCCACCACTGCTTGGTCGAGTCCGCGAGCTCTTGTGGGCCTGCCTCATAGACCACGGCGCCGTCGGGGTCAACGCCCTCATCGTAGACGGCCTGCGCCATCTTCTTGGCGATGGTCTCGGCCCGCTCGTGGAGGGCTGGATCACCGAGGACGTCGGTTGCTTCCACCAGCAGCCAACTCGTCTCGATGTCGTGCCCGTAGGAGACATTCTTGGAGCGTGGAGCCCACGTCTCATCGAAGAAGAGAATAGTGTGGTAGGTCTCAGCGCTGATGATATGGTCCATCATCACGCCAATGAGTTCGCTGAGACGGTTCCTCAGAGTCTCGTCAGGCCATACGCGAAGCAGGTTGGTGAAGGCTTCCATGATGTGGATGCTGGTGTTCATGGACTTCATCTCACTTCGCTCGCCCGCGCTGAGGCTCATATCGTCGGCAATCTGCCAGTCGCGAGTGAAGGCCTCGAAGTAGCCCTTGTAGGTGGGATCGTAGGCATGCTGCTCCAGCGCCTGAAAGAGTGCCTGGGCTTTCTCGAGGGCGGTCTCTTCCCCGGTCGCTGCATAGGTCTCGGCCAGGGCGTAGATGCCGAAGGCCTGCCCGTAGATCTGCTTGCGGCTTCTGGTTGGGATCCCGTCTACATCCACCATCCAGTAGAGGCCGCCGTACTCCTCATCCCAGAAGCGCGTCATCAGATCTTCATAGGCCCAGTTGGCCATCTTCAGATAGGCCCTGTTCTGGTAGCGGCGATACGCCGCCGAATACGTCCAGAGAATCCTGGATGTCAGCAATGCCCCTCGCGGCGCGGCCTCATCCACGTGGAGGTCGTTGGTGACCTTGCCGTAGAACCCGCCGTTCTCCTGATCCACCGTGT
>CBFCZM010000183.1:0-5938 GCA_965602565.1 uncultured Anaerolineae bacterium | reverse complement strand
ACGCTACACCCATCCCACACAATGGATGCCGGCCTCCGAAGCGGCGGCGCATCTAGGCGAGGAGAAATAGGAGAAAGTATGGCAAGATATACTGGACCTGTGTGCAAGCTTTGCCGTCGCGAAGGGGTGAAGCTGTATCTGAAGGGCGGGAAATGCTACACAGGCAAGTGCGCTTTTGAGCGACGTTCTTATCCACCCGGACAACACGGGAAGCAGACTAGTTTCAGGCGGCGACGTTCTACTGACTACACGCTGCAGCTCCGTGCTAAGCAGCAGGCGCGGCGTATTTATGGTGTACTGGAGAAGCAGTTCCGACGCTATCTGCATATTGCCGAGGGACGTGACGGTATGACTGGCGAGAATCTGCTGATCGTGCTTGAGCAGCGTATGGATAACGTTGTCTATCGTTTGGGATTCGCTGATTCCCGAGCTCAGGCTCGGCAGCTGGTCCAGCACGGGCACTTTACGGTGAACGGTCGCAAGACTGACATTCCTTCCTATCTGGTTAGGTCAGAGGACGTTATCGGCGTCAAGGCGGGGAGCCGCAAGTCCCGATACTTCCGCGACCGTCGCGAGCTCCTGGGGCAGCGTGAGGTCCCTGCTTGGCTAAGCTTGAACGAAAGCGATCTGACAGGGCGAGTTCTTGTCTTGCCGACACGTCAGGAGATCGACGTTCCAGTCGACGAGCAGATGATTGTAGAGTTCTACTCGCGCTAACGCTTGACGCTTTCTTTCGACGCGGGGTGAGGTGTTGACGCTTTCACGCTATGTCGAGTGAGCTGCGTGTGTTAGATCAAACAGGAGGCAACGTGTTAGCAGCGCCAGTTCTGCCAAAGGTAGAAATAGATGTAAACGCTGAACAGTACGGCCGCTACATCATCGGCCCACTGGAAAGCGGCTATGGGGTGACGTTGGGCAATTCCCTACGGCGGGTTCTGCTCTCCTCTCTGGAGGGGGCGGCGATCACGGCCGTGCGGATTACAGACATCCCGCACGAATTCACGACGATTCCCGGTGTGCGTGAGGACGTTCTTCAGATCATGCTCGGGTTGAAGCAGGTCCGTTTGCAGATGGAGGGCGAAGGGCCCCAGTACATGACGCTGCGCATTGAGGGCGAGGGCGTTGTGACCGCGGGCGACATCATCGCCCCTCCAGAGATCGAGATTCTGAATCCTGACCTGTATCTCTTCACCGTGGATGATGAAGAGGGGCATCTTGACTTGGAGTTCACTGTCGATATGGGCCGTGGGTACGTGCCTGGGGAAGACCAAGCGCGACTGCCCATTGGGGTTCTGCCGGTCGACGCGATCTTCAGCCCGATTCGTCGGGCCAACTTCCGGATTGATCAAGCGCGTGTTGGTCAGTTGACCAATTACGATCGTCTGACGATGGAGGTGTGGAGCGACGGTCGAATGGCTCCCTGGGACGCACTCAAAGAGTCAGCTCGGATACTGGTCACGCACCTGCGGCTGATTGCAGGGGCGGAGCTTGAGGAAGAGGTTGAGGCTGATGCAGAGGTCGAAGAGGATGCGATTCCGCACCAGGCCTACGCGACGCCGATTGAGGACCTGGGTCTGGGAGTGCGTGTCTATAACGCGCTGAAGCGCACAGGTATATCCAATGTCGGTGAGGTCCTGGAGATGTTGACGCGCGGACCGGATGCGCTCTTGTCCATCCGAAACTTCGGTGAGAAATCTCTCACAGAGCTGCTCGGACAGCTAGAGGTCAAGGAGTTCTGGTCCAAGGAAGAACCAGAGGAAGAACCAGAGGAAGAACCAGAGGCAGAGGCAGAGACAGAGGCATCGGCATAATGGCCGGTGGTGCGCGATTGGGGAAGCCCTGCACGTGCTCCCAAGCGGACTCCAAGGGATAGGCAGTCTCTGACCCATACGATGATCAGGAGGTTGAGGTATGCGACATCGCGTCGCGGGTAAGAAGCTGAACCGTACTTCGGCGCAGCGAACAGCCTTGCGTCGGAACATGACGACACAGTTGTTCCGGCACGAACGGATTCGCACTACGCGAGCTAAGGCCCAGGCTGTCCGAGGCCAGGCTGAGAAAATGGTAACGTTGGCGAAGCGCGGCCTGGCGGCTGCGGAAGAGGAGCCAGCCAGGATGCTCCATGCACGGCGTATGGCTGCATCTCGGCTGAACGATCCCAAGATCGTACAGAAGCTTTTCGATGAGATCGCGCCGCGCTACGTGGATCGCCCAGGTGGCTATACGCGTATGCTGCGGATCGGCGTGCGCAAGGGTGATGCGGCCGAGATGGTGCTTCTGGAGCTGGTTGAGGAAGCCTAGCGGCGGCTTCTGGGAGCTGGATAGTGGCAGGAGGATCGCCAGCCGCCTGGGTGTTGTAGTTGGCTCCGCGATCTGCTGCCCGGCACAGGTGCTGATGCAGGTGCTAACGGCGATATAGCGTGCGGATCAAGGCAGTCATCGCGTATGATGGCACGGATTTTGGGGGATCTCAGATACAGGCGAATGCCCCCACAATCCAGGCCGAGCTAGAGCAGGCTTTGGCTCGTCTGACTGGGGTCGCGCTCCGGATTGTAGCGGCAGGGCGGACAGATGCCGGGGTCCACGCAGATGGTCAGGTGATCGCCTTCGATACTGAGTGGCGGCATTCCCTCACGGATTTGCAGCGCGGAATGAACGCGCTGCTACCGAAGCAGATCGCAGTCGTCGAGTTAGGGGCGGCTGAGCCGGGGTTTCATCCCCGCTATGATGCACTCAGTCGTAGTTATCGCTACACGATCTACCAAGGACCTGTGCGACATCCGTTCTATGAGCGATATGCCAGCCATATCGCCCAGGCCCTGGATGTCGAGGCTATGACCCGCGCAACGCTGTGTTTGGTCGGATGCCACGACTATCTGGCATTCGGTTCGCCGCCCCAGGGCCGGAGTTCGGTCCGCGAGGTCATTCGTGCGGTGTGGACGTATCAGAAGCCATGGCTCACCTTTGATGTCGAGGCCAATGCTTTCCTGTACCGTATGGTCAGAATGCTTGTAGGGACACTGCACCGGGTGGGGGCGGGTAGGTTGACCCCCGAGGAGTTCGAGGAGATCCTGGAAACGCGGGATCGGCAAAGGGCTGGGCCTGCAGCAGCTGCCAAAGGCCTTTGCCTGAGATCCGTGACCTACGCCATAGTCTAGGTCTCGGGAGTGAGCGGCTCAGAGCCCGGTGTAGGTGGGGTCTTGAGCGTGAGAATGTATGAGTCGAGCGCTTATACTCAGATAGGGAGTTTTGAAACAGGTGAAGAACATAAGAATGTACAAGACTTATGTCGCCAAGCCGGGCGAGGTGGAGCGGGTATGGTACGTTGTGGATGCAGCGGATCGGACTCTGGGACGACTGGCGACGCGGATCGCGAGCGTTCTGCGGGGCAAGCACAAACCGCAGTACACGCCTCACGAGGATGTTGGCGATTTTGTGATCGTTGTGAATGCTGAGAAGATCAAGGTCACTGGCAATAAGCTGGACCAGAAGAAGTACTACTGGCACACCGGGTACCCGGGCGGTATTCGTGAGATCACTCTGCGCCGTCAGCTGGCGTTGCATCCTGAACGGGTCATCGAGCATGCCGTCAAAGGGATGCTGCCGCGCGGCCCACTGGGACGTCGCCAGCTGAAGAAGATGAAGGTCTATAGTGGTCCTGAGCATCCTCATGAGGGTCAGCAGCCGAAGCCGTTGGTGCTCTAGGCTTTAAGGAGATGTGAATGTATTATCAAGGTTTGGGACGTCGCAAGACATCAAGTGCGCGTGTGCGTTTGCACCCGGGCGGCAGCGGCCAGTTCCTCGTCAACGGGAAGCCTCATCAGGAGTTTTTCGGCCGACAGGCTGATTGGCTTGCCGTGATGCAACCCCTGGAGGCCACCCAGACAACCGGCCAGTTTGACGTGACGGTGCTGGTCAAAGGGGGCGGTATCACTGGGCAGTCAGGTGCGATCAAGATGGGCGTAGCACGCGCTCTCCTTCAGGTGAACCCGGATTTCCGGCCAGTGCTGCGCAAGGGGGGCATGTTGACCCGCGACTCGCGTATGAAGGAGCGGAAAAAGCCAGGTCTCAAACGTGCCCGCAAGGCAACGCAGTACACAAAGCGCTAGTCGAAGACGCGGCGATTCTGAGGTAGGCAGGTATCATCACTGCCTACCTCTTTCTTTGTTCCGCGACGTGTAGCACGACGCGGGGTCGATGTTTGCTGCGAGGGAGAATCATGCCTCAGATTACAATTGTCGGCTTGGGACCAGGTGATGCCGGTGATCTCACGCGGGATGCGTGGCAAGTGTTGCGGGAGGCCCGAGAGGTCTGGCTGCGTACGCTGCACCACCCGGTGGTCGTCGATCTGCCAGCCGGGCGGACGCTGCACGCCTTCGACGAGCTGTATGAACGCGCGGATTGCTTCTCTGAGGTCTACGGCGAGATCACGCAGCGGATTCTGACGCTGGGCCGCCGGGAGCAGGGCGTGGTCTATGCCGTTCCCGGCCATCCCTTGGTGGGAGAATCTACCGTAACCCGTCTGTTGGCCATGGCGCGGGAGGCAGGCGTGCCGGTACGCATCGTTGGGGGGCTAAGCTTTGTTGAGCCTGCGTTGACAGCTCTGGAGCTCGATGCTCTGGACGGACTCCAGATTGTCGATGCTTTGGATCTGCTCTCGCTCAACCATCCTCCGCTCAACCCCGACCAGCCGGCCTTGATCGCACAAGTCTACAGCCGCGCTGTGGCCTCAGACGTCAAGTTGGCGTTGATGAACCAGTATGATGATGAGCATCCCACCGCGCTAATCGATAGTGCCGGCACGCGGAGCGAGCGCGTCCGGCATCTGCCGCTCCATGAGATCGATCGCGACGTTGCCTCGCCACTCACGACGCTCTACGTGGCGCCGGTGGACGGCGTCACCGGCTTTGAGGGATTCCAGGAGACGATCGCCAAGCTGCGCTCTCCTGAAGGCTGCCCATGGGACCGTGAGCAGACGCACGAGACGTTGCGTACGAACCTGCTTGAGGAGTGCTATGAGGTCCTGGAGGCGATCGATGAGGGATCTCCCGAAGCCCTCAGTGAGGAACTGGGTGATCTCTTGCTGCAGATCGTGTTGCACGCACAGATCGCTGTCGAGGATGGCGAGTTCCGGATGACGGACGTCATCTCGCATATCGACGCCAAACTGAAGCGCCGTCACCCTCACGTGTGGGCCGGCGTGGCTGTGCACGGAGTCGGTGACGTCGTCACGAATTGGGAGGCCATCAAGCAGCAGGAGCGTGCTGCAAAGGGCGCCGCGGAGCGCTCGCTGTTGGACGGAGTTCCCAGGACGCTGCCCGCCTTGGCGCAGGCAGTGGCCTACTCTGATCGTGCTGTACGTATCGGCCTCGAGCGCGTTGAGGGCGATGGCGTGTGGGGCGACCTGCCGGAGGTGGCGGCCGCCGACTTGGCCAAGCTGCTGGCTGGGCTTGAGGCCCAACTGGCCTCCGGGGCCGACGCCACACTGATGGGAGATGTGCTTCTGGTGATCTCGGATTGGGCGAGGCGACAGCATATCGATCCGGAAAGCGCCCTGCGTGCGGCCAACCAGCGGTTTGCGCGGCGTTTCTCCATGCTGGAGATGACTGCACGTGAGCGCGGTGTGGCGTTGGCGGATCTGTCGCCCGAGGATATCCAGAGACTCTGGGAGAGCCACGGCGCCTCGTAACGTCGGGCAGGATACGGTACTGCTGAGTTGTCAGCTGAGAGCCCACAGTTTCCTTTAGAGCGCGCACGCTCGAAAGGAAAAATTGAGCTCTTGAGAACAGATTATTATAGCCAGCTGCTAACAAAGTGTAAATGAAATGCTCTGTATATGGCTTCGATTTGTTAATTTCATGGTTGAGAGGAGAAGGTAAATCAATGCTTACCAAGTAAAATGAAACATTACCGCACTTCACTTACACTGGACCGTTAG
>CBFCZM010000182.1:0-5981 GCA_965602565.1 uncultured Anaerolineae bacterium | reverse complement strand
TTCACATTTGCATACCGATGAAGGCAATTGAGCTGCGCGCGACGTGGTTCAGCCACACATCCGGCGCGGGCTCCAGCCGGCAAGAGGGAGTGCCCGCTGTCCGAGAACCTGTAGGAGACCGCAGTTGTCGCCGGTACCGGAACCGGCCATAATACCGGTGGCTATGAACAGAAACACCGAGTACGCACGCAACCCGGTGACACGACGCCAATTCCTCAAGTTGGCCGCCTTTGCGGCGGCCGGATTGGGCGCCCTCTACCCAACGTTTATCGAGCGCAACCTCATCGTCACCAATAGATACAGGATCAGCGTGCCGCACCTGCCGGAGGCATTCGCCGGCTTGCGCGTTATCCAGCTCACGGATCTGCACTACGGGCCCCTGATGCCCATCCAGACCATCGAGAGGGTCATCACCAGGGCCAACGGACTCGCGGGCGATCTCATCGTTTGTACAGGCGACTACGTTCGCGGGCGCGATACCACAGAACAGATCGACATCGTCTGGCCTGTGATCTCACGTCTTGCTGCACCGATGGGCGTCTTCTCTATCTTGGGCAACCACGACCACTGGGCCGATACGCAGCAGTCAATTCGCAGGCTGCAAGCAAGTGGCCAGGATCTGCATCATCGCACCATAGCCTTAGAGCGCGACGGACAGCAGCTATGGCTCGCCGGGACCGGCGACCTTTGGGAGGACCACCAGGACCTCGATCTGCTCCTGAGCAACGTCCCTGAGGAAGCATGCCGTATCGTTCTGGCGCACAACCCTGACACAGCGGATACCGACTACACATCGCGGATCGACCTGATGCTCTCCGGTCACACGCACGGGGGCCAGGTCAATCTACCTATCGTCGGTGCACCTGTCGTGCCGGTCAGAAACAAGAACTATACGAGCGGGTTGAAGCGCAGTCCCCGTGGCACACAGGTCTTCATCTCCAAGGGCATTGGATGGACTGTAGTTCCGGTGCGCTTCAATTGCTACCCGGAAATCGCCGTACTGGAGCTTGTCCAAGGCTGAGAGCCCGAGACCCCGGTCCGCCCTCCCCCGACCTCGCTTCTCTGCTATAGTACCGGCCATGAGAGACACGCGCTATCTGCTGGCTTCGATAGGACTCTTCGCGCTGGCCTTCGCCCTGCTCGCCCTGCCCTCGACATTCCGCTGGCCACCCTCCAGATTCGCAGCATCCGCTGGCGGAGAAGATGGGGAGGTTGAGAGCTCGGGAACTCCCCGCTCTCCCGCCCCTCCGCCCCCGATCTCCTCCGCGCCAACCCGCCTCCCCTCGCCCACCGTAGAGGCGGATGACACACCAACACCCGAGCCTCCGGAAGCCACACAATCGCCCACAGCGCTGCCGCAGCCAACGGTACAGGAGCCTACGCCGACAAGCACGCTCCCACCAAGCGTGCTCCTCGAGGGACTCCGCCACGAACGTCAGGGATGGAACAACTGCGGGCCCACGACGCTGGCGATGGCGCTCTCCTATTGGGGCTTCGACGATAGTCAGGTCGACATCGCGCCGGTCGTCAAACCCGACCCCGAGGACAAACACGTCGGCATCCATCAGATGGCGGGTTACGCGAACGGGCTGGGACTCAACGCGATCACCCGTTCCGGCGGCACGCTCGCGGGGCTCAAAGCACTGTTGGCAGCCGGCTATCCGGTCATCACCGAGAGTTGGTACGTGCGTGATGCCCAGGATCAACTGGGGCACTACCGCCTCGTCGTGGGCTACAATGACGCGACGCAGCACTTCGACCTGTTTGACTCCCTCTACGACCCACCCACCACGGTAGCCTACCAGGAGCTCTACGAGCTCTGGCGCGTCTTCAACTGGACGTATATGGTCATTGCTCCACCTGAGGCCTGGGATGAGGTCACGACGCTCATCGGCCCGGACATACAGGACACAACGATGTATGAGCGAGCCTTGGAACGAGCTCGCGACGAAGCAGCACAGCAGCCCGACTCCTGCGCGGCGTACGCGACCTGCAGCGACTGGGGCACTATGTCACAGTTCATCGTTGGCTCCAATCTGGCCGCGCTCGGCCGCCACGCGGAGGCTGCCGAGGCGTATGATCAGGCACGCCAGCTCGGTCTGCACTACAGGATGCTCTGGTACCAGTTTGGTCCCTACGAGAGCTACTACGCGGTCGGGCGGCACGACGATGTGATTGTCCTGGCCAGCGCCACACTGGCTACCGCCGGTAACTTGGAGGAGTCCTACCTCTGGCGCGGCAGATCCCGCCTGGCCCTCGACGACACAGTCGGCGCCGAATCCGATTTCAGAGCCGCCCTGACCTATCACGCAAACTGGCCACCAGCACTCTCTGCCCTCGAAGAACTGGAGCAGTAGCTCGATCGCAGCTGCCTCGATGAGCAATCGAGTGAGTGATCGCGCATCAGATGATCGTCAGGGAATCGTCAACACGGCCCATTGACCCAGTTTCGCCTTTCTGCTAGCATACTGGGCGCCATGGAGAAAGAGAACATAGGCACCGCCGCACCACCCGAATTCGCGGGTGGTTACGTGGATAGTGTCGCTGGATTCACCGCTCAGTGGGCTGCAAGCATATGGCGACACGAGCCGGCCCGCAGGAGCTTGACGTCACTCTTGGGGCGCTACAGCGCTCACCTCGCAATCCTCGTCGTGCAGTTGTTCTGGGGATGGCCGAACACATCGTGGCCTCGCCGCAAGTGACCCCTGAGGGGCCCAGCCCGCTCTCTGCCCCCGCGGCTGCAGAACCGATTACAGCAGCCACTGCCGTGCCGCCCGAGGTGACCGGCTATGGACAGCCCGCGCGTCAGGGCATCACACGAGAAGCCCACCCACTCACAACTATCCCGGAACGGGGCCGTCTCGACGTCATCGCGTACACCGTGCAAGAGGGGGATAGCATCTTCCTGATCGCTGAAGCGTTTGGGCTCTCCCCCTACACCGTCGTCTGGTCCAACATGGAAATACTGCAGGGCGCGCCCTGGCTACTCCAGCCGGGTCTGCCTTTGTACATTCCGCCGACCGATGGTGCGTACCACACCGTCAGAGCCGGAGAGTCCACGAACGGCATCGCAGCTGCCTATGAGGTCGATACGACAGCGCTGGACAACATCTGGAACCATATCGAGGCAGGCGAGCCACTTGCTGAGGGCACGTTGCTCGTGATTCCCGGCGGCATTGGACCCAACTTCGATTGGGAACCGCCCCCACCGCCAACCGCGGTGCCGGCGCCGCCGCTGCCTGACCCGGGCGCAGCGGCAGCCGTCCAGGCGCCGGTGGCTCCAGCGGCCTCAGCCACGGCCAACGGCTGGTTTGTCCTACCAACCGGATCTCACGAAGTGTCGGGCTACGTCTTCGGCGACTACCGCAATCCCACACATATCGGCCTCGACTACCGGTGCCGGTTGGGCGATCCCATCTACGCCGCAGACAGCGGCACGGTGGCCTTTGCCGGCTGGGGCGGCGGGTACGGCAATCTGGTGCGCATCAACCACGGCAACGGCTTCGTGACCTACTACGGCCACTTCAGCAGCTTCTCCGCCGTAGTTGGGCAGGCCGTGGCACAGGGCCAGATTGTCGGCTACTGCGGCACCACCGGTGCATCGACCGGACCACACCTGCACTACGAGATCCGCCTCAACGGCGTGCCGCAGAACCCGACGCTGTACGAGCCGTAGCACCCTGCCATACCGACGGCCACACCAAGCCACGGGGGAGGTCTTCGGCGGCGAACCACCCAGGTCCATGACAAGGCGCCGCGCGGGCCGCCGCAGTGCAAGAGGGGCACTCGCCCCACGATAGCGTGATCGACCAGATGCGACGCCCAAACGCCGGGGAGAAACACGCCCGTAGGTAACCTCACCCCATCCCCCCTACCCCTCTCCGCCGGGCTGGAGAGGGGCGGGGGGAGCTAGACAACCAAAGCAAGCCCCTATCTCACCAAGTACTGTGTCAATATCGTGCAGAACTTGCTCGTCGCGGAAGCGCAGTACCTTTGGCCCCAGACTCTCCAGAAACTTCTGCCGCACCGCGTCATGCTCTTGAGACAAGTCGTGGACAGGGCCATCGATCTCAATAACAACCCCTATTTGTGCCGCATAGAAGTCAACGATGAAGCGCTCGATGACGTGTTGCCGACGCACCTTGCCACCTCGCAACCTCTGCCCGCGCAGGGGCTGCCACAAGGTCGCCGGGCCGACCGAGGGCATCACGCCACGGGAGGAACAGATCCCTGGGCCACCAAGTCTGTGATGACGGTCGTGCTCAAGCTCAGCCGACCAATTGGCGCCACGACCGACAGGACACAACCGGTGCCGGTCCTCTGCGCACCGCCGAAGTTGATGCCGTTAGTTCTACCTGAACCCCGGGACCCACAGGGGTCTCTTACGTCCCCTTCAACTGCGACGTGCAGTTCGGGCACCGTGTCGCGTCAATCGGGATCTCCGTAAAGCAGTAGGGGCACGTCTTCGTGGTGGGGGCAGCGGGTGCGGTCTCCTCAGCCTTCTTGAGCCGGTTGAGCTGACGCACGACGACAAAGATCACCAATGCCACGATCAGGAAATTGACGACAGCATTGATGAACAATCCGTAGTTAATCGTCGCGGCGCCGGCTTCCTGGGCCGCGGCTAGGCTCTCATACCCCACACCGGTCAGGTCAATGAACAGGTTGCTGAAATCTACACCGGCCAGCAAGAGACCGATCGGCGGCATGATGATGTCTTTGAGAAACGACATCACGATAGCCGAAAACGCGCCGCCCATGATCACGCCAATCGCCAGATCCATCACGTTGCCGCGAACGGCGAACTTCTTGAATTCCTGCCACATAGGTCTGTCCTCCTGACTTGAGTTACGGACTATCTGATCGACGTACAACACTGCCTTCCAGACACTTGTCACGCCAATCCACCCTATAGGACAATCTACCGCCGGCGAGACGTATCCTGCAGCTTCACCGTGATATCGTGGTGTCGCTGAGAGATCACCATCACAGTGTAGCACCGATTGAACGGAGCGTGAACAGCTGCACGCGCCAAGGAGAAACGAGAGTCTGCATTTGCACCAAACCGCATATCAGTGTATGCTAGGGGCGCGATGCGACCAAGCGGAGGCACTTGTGGCACTCAAAGACAAGATCGTGCCGCTGAATGAACCCTTTCACGCGCACGTCGTTGAGGCTATCGAGGCCGGTCTCACCGCCGGCAAGCTTCCGTGCCCTGCTGCGTTCGCGATTGCCAGAGAGCTGGCGGTCACGCCTCAGGCGGTCGGCTACGCCGCCGATCTGATGCGGGTCCACATATCCCGTTGCCAGTTGGGTCTCTTTGGCTACGCCGCGAAGCAGGGCTACACCGAAGCCGGCATCGCTGACCTTGATGTACCGGAGAGTCTGTCGGAAGCCATCCAGGAGGCCCAGGACAACGCCGGCAACGTATCTTGTGCTGACTTGTGGAAACTGGCGACCACATACTCGGCACCCCGCATGTTGGTCGGCTACGTCACCGATCGGCTCGGCATCCACGTCACGCACTGTCGGCTGGGAGCATTCTGATCGCAGACTAGGCGCATCGAGGCGTTTCGTTCCTTATCTCAAGCAAAACCAAGGAGGTAGCACCCATGGCCGTAGAGAAGATCAAACCCGTCCCTAAGGACATCGAAATCGCGCAAGCTGCTGTCGTGAGGCCCATTCGTGAGATCGCCGCATCGGTTGGGCTGGACGAGAGTGACCTGGAAGCCTATGGCACCTACAAAGCCAAGGTCCACCTCGACGTCCGAGGAAAGCTCGAGGCAAACCCCAATGCCAAATACATCGACGTCACGGCCATCACGCCAACGCCGCTGGGAGAAGGCAAAACCACCACGGCCGTCGGTCTCACGGAGGCGCTTGGCCACCTTGGACACAAGGCGATGTGCGCCATTCGCCAACCGTCGATGGGGCCGACCTTTGGCATCAAGGGCGGCGCGGCCGGGGGCGGCTACAGTCAG
>CBFCZM010000181.1:0-6022 GCA_965602565.1 uncultured Anaerolineae bacterium | reverse complement strand
CCGGCCTCCATTTCAGGCAGCGGCGGCTCCTGGTGCCTCGCCACCTGTATCCGATCCAGCTCGATGTCCAGTTCGCCGCCCCCTTGGGGGAGCATCGCGTCCCGTGCGTTGACCACCAGGTTCATGATCGCTTGCTGCACCCGCGTCGGGTCAGCGTTCACCGTGTATTCATCGCGCCCGTAGGTGAATTCTAGCGTGATGCTCTCCGGCACGGTGCGCTCCAGCAGCTTGACTATCTCTTTCAGGAAGGGCGTCAGGTCCATGGGCCGGCGCTCCAGCACCGCCCGCCGGCTGAAATCCAGGATCTGCTGGATCAGATCCGTGGCCTGTCTGGCTTGCTGGTCGACGATCTGCAGCCGGTCACGGAGTTGAGCGGGGATCTCCGGCAGGCGCAGACCCATCTGGGTGTAGAGCACGATCACAGCCATGATGTTGTTGAAATCGTGGGCGATGCCGGCCGCCAGTTGGCCCACAGCGGCCAATCGCTCCTGCTGCTGGACATGCCGGCGGGCCTCTCGCTCCTGGGTTACGTCGTTGATGACCATCACCCAGTGCTCTGGCTCGGGACCGTTTTCCATGGGCCGGGCTATGATCTCAAACGCTCGATTGTCTCCCATCACCTCGTGCCAAAGGCCTTTGGTTGGCGGTGAGGTGAGCAGTTCTGCCAACGGATGATCACCCAGTTGAGTGAGCGCCACTCCTGAGCCGGGTCGAAGAATATTGCCCACCTTCGCATCAGCCAGGACGTCGAGAGCTCCCTCTGCCGCTGGGTTGGCCAGGATGACTTGACCCCTGACGTCCAGCAGGAGCACGCCTTCCGGCACGGTATCTATGATGCCCTGCATCTGCTGGGCCTGCCTGCGGATTTGGGCCAACAAGAGCTCCCGCTCCGCCGCCGCCTGCTTGCCCTCGGTGACGTCACGACCCAGAGCGATGGCGCCTGTAAGGGTGCCGTCCTCGTCCATCAGGTCGCGGCAGTTCCACGAGATGATGCGGGTTTCACCGTCCTTACGCTGGATGGTTGTCTCGAAACCCTCCACCACCTCACCTCTTTCGATGATGGCAGAGGTGTCCAGGATCTCGTTACGATACGCCTCGTCCGGATAGAGCCACTCCCATATCCTGCTGTGCCCCACGACTTCTTCGCGGGTGTAGCCACTGATCTCTTCAGCGGCTCTGTTCCAGACGACGACCTTCCTTTCGGCATCGAGAACATCCAGCCAGACGTTGGCGTTGTCAATCACGCTCCCCTGGAACTGGCTGAGTTTGTGGATTTCCTCCTCCGCCCGCTTCCGCTCGGTGATGTCGGTTAATGCACCTACGATTGAGACTGTTTTCCCGTTCCTGGCCACAGGTGCTTCACGAACTTCCACCCAGATCTTTTCCCCATTCTTGTGAACTAATTCGAGTTCATAGGGTGTTTGCAGTTCACCTGTTTCTATTGCCTTTGTCGTAAGTTGTAGTCCAATCTCATTTATGGGATTATCAGACACAAGTTCTGTCCAATTGACAAGGGCTTCCTCTGGGGTGTATCCGAGAATATCCTCCACTTGTGGACTGAGATAGGTAAGTACGTGAGCTGGCGTATGTGAGTAGAAAAGGTTCGTGCTGCTTTCGAGGATGTGGCGATGTCTGTCTTCACTTTCCCTTAGTTCTGCTTCCGCCTGCTTGCGCTCGGAGATGTCGCGGGCTATGCCCAATACAACCATCTTCCCTTCGATTCTGACAGGATGCGTTCGTATCTCCACTGGAACCGCACTCCCGTCTCTTCGGATCAGGTTGTATTCTTCAGGTCCGGTGCCCAGCCCCAGTGCGTTTCTCGCCAGACTGTTAGCTGCTCTTGGCAATTCCCTCAAAGACAGAAGACTGAGTTTGAGAAAATTCCTTCCAATCAATTCTTCTCTCCTATAGCCCAGCAACTCCTCAGCGGCCTTGTTTCCGTCGATGAAGGTACCCTTCAGATCGCTCAGGTAATACGCATCGGGTGCTGACTCAAACAGTATCTGCAGCCTTTCTTCTGAATCCCCTATCATCTCCTCCACCCGTCTCCGTGCCCTGACCTCCTCAGCTTCCTTCAGAGCACGCTCTACCGCAGGAGCCAGCCTTTCCATGCGCCGTTTCAGCACAAAATCGGTTGCACCGCTCTTGAGGACTTCCACGGCCATCTCCTCACCGATTGCTCCGGAGATCATGATGACCGGGACCTCGGGACACATCTCTGCTGCCAGTTTCACAGCGCTCATTCCGTCGAACGAAGGCAGCACGTAATCTGTCAGGATGATGTCGAATTGCCCTTTGGCCAGCGCGGCGACGAATCCGGCGCGCGTCTCCACATGCTGCAAATCGAGCTCGATGTCCTCGACCTCAAGATTCGACTTGACCAATTCTACGTCAGCATCGTTGTCTTCTAGATAGAGAATGGACAGACGTTTCATTCCACGTGCTCCCACAGATTCCACCACTGGACACGTCCTGAGAGTGAACCCATACGAACTGGCTCCTGCCCGAATATGGGCGTTGGTGCACTGCGTCGGCTGGAGAACAACGCATTCTGTGCCGATAGACGGGTAAGGCATCACGGTTCGCGATAAGCGCCGGGCAGCAGATCATGGAACGCGCTCCCTCTGCCAACCTCTGATTCCGACTCATTGTTGGACGGTCGAACAGCTGCTATGATCTGGGATGCCCAACCAGCCACGCTGACCTAGGCAGCGTGGCTGGCACGTCTCTAGAACGGGGCCTCGACCACAGTGACATGTGATGCTACCGGTTGACGCGTTGTATACTTCTATGCATGCAAAGTGTACACGAAGACAGGCCAAGGTAAAATCAGAGGAGAACAGCCGTGTGACATCCTTTCACACACGTCAGTACACGTCTGCCCCAACATCTATGTCGCCTACGCAATCTTGAGACTCGGCCACATCCTCGGATCAGGAAAATCGAATCAGAACCCAACCTATGCCGAGAGATATGCCCAGGATGAGGATCAAACGGATGACACCAAGACCACTGTCAGAGAGATCAGAGGAATAGCTCGCTTGACTGCCTCACAGCAATGTCAATCTATCGGCCGCTACCCCCTAGCCATTCAGGAATCGCAGTTCAGTTGTTGGGTCGGACGAAAGAAGCCTTGTCTTCGCTGGCACGCAGGTGAGGGGCACATTGCCCCCTCCTTCCGGGTACCCAACGACCGCTGGACCGTTACCGTGACGCGACAGCCTGCGCTATCGCGGGGCCTAGCGTGTCCCACAAGCGCCGTTCGTAGTGATCGCCGAGCAACGCCCCGGCCAAAACGCCGCCGCAGAAGGCATACAGCCAACGAGGCTTACCCAGTCTCGCGGCCACAAGAGCCGGGTAGAACTTCGTGAGCACCGGGGTATTGGTGATCGTCTGCCCCTGTGCGGTGGTGTGGCGGAAACGAATGGACTGCACCTTCTCCCCTGTCAGGGATGCGCGTATCTTACCGCCCACCCAGTTGCCGACCAGAGCACCGACCGCGACAGAACCCGTCTTCAGCACAAGCCGCACAATACCCATCGATGACGCCTCCTAGATCTTGATCCCGACGACATTGAGCAGAACGAGGATGACCAAACTCAGATTCGACACCGCGTGCATCACGACCAGGACCCAGGTGTTCCGCCTCCGCTGCACCACATAGGCGCCCACCAACGAGCCAGGAAAGATAAGCAGCAAGTTCCACGGCTGCCAGATGTGTGTGAAGCCGAACATCAGCCCATTCGCGATCCAGGCGCGCTTGCCCAGGGCAAGTTCTTGTCGCGGCAGGATATAGCCGCGGAACCACAGCTCCTCGCCGGCAATGTTCATCAGCCATCCCAGCACAAACACTATGGCAATCCACCACTTCCCCGCTAGCGGCATCCCCATCAGCTCACCCGGCACGTGCGCGCTGACCGATTGCGGGCCGAACTCCGGATGAAATGCGGGGTGTGGCGCGAATAGCGGGCTACGCGCGAGCCACGCCGCCGTGGGAGACAGACCGAAGTAGACAACCATAGCGAAGACCAAGACGCCCAGCGCCCACAGCCAGTCCTTACCGGTCATTCGCCGCAACCGATAGCGCTCGGCAAAGGATCGCCAATCGGCGGGATTGCCCTCCTGCCGGTAAGCGACCAGAGCAGCAACGCAAAACAGCGCCATGGTCGGGGCCCAGCCAATCATATATCCCAGTAGATAGGGAGCGCCGGTGCGCCCCAGGATGAACGGCACCAAGACGTAGTGTGTGCAGGTGAGGATCGCGGCAGGCACGGCATAGTACGCGACGCTCCGAAGGACGCCCATCGGTTTCATCTTGCCTGAGAGCTCGGGCATAACGCTTCCTCCTCCCCAAGTATGCTGTCCAGCTGCCGTCGAACATCAGCCTGATAAGGTCAAGCACCCGCACCAGAAATGCCCAGCAGGATGATGACGAACCCAAGCCCGTTGTTGACCAGATGCACGATGATACCCGGCGTTGTGTTCTTCAGTCGAGATGTCACGAACGATAGCGACAGCGTCGAGGGCAGCAGCGCGATCAAGTTCCACCACATCGGTACGTGGAATAGGGTCCACAGCATCCCATGCACGATCCACGCTCCTTTGCTGTGAGATAACTCCTGTCGCGGTAGCACATACCCCCGCCACCAGAACTCCTCCGCGATGATGTTCAAGCCTAGAATCACCGAGTACCACAACGCCACCGCCCAGTTTCCGCGCAATGGCACACCCAGAAACTCAGTGGGTATGGATGTCCGCACGACACGGGGATCAATGGCGTGCGGTAATCCCGCCGGTACCGGCAAGGGGAGAACCGACACCAGCCAACGCGCGGTTGGCATCAACAGGATCTGGCCTCCCACAAAGACGATCAACAGCCCTGCCGTCCACAGCCATTCCCGGCCACCCATCTCGGCGAGCCGGAAGCGGCGTTTGAGAGCCAGCCAAGACAGGGGGTGTCCCTCGATCCGGTACGCGATCAGAGCAGCAGCGAGCAATAGCGGGAACATTCCCGCAAGCGACACCGTGTAGTTCCACAACTGTGGCACCCCGGCGCGGCTCAGGGCAGGCAGAAGGACATACAGACCTAGCACACCAATCACTGCGGGTATCCCAAAGAATAACAGGGACAGCCCAATGGGCATCGGCTTCAGGCCAGACGATCGGTCCACGGTTTCCCCTCCCACATCGAGATCTCACGACTCTCGCATCAGACTCGCTTCACGGACAACCTGACAGCTGCGCCGGCAACACGTGCCGCTACATTCCCCGGAGATTGGAGCATGCCTCCATCCAGTACAGTTGCGGACATCGGTGTTGCGGCGGACGGCGTAGGTAATACGCTCTCAGTGACCGAGACAAAACGAAGCCGTCTACGTCAACAAATCCTCAAACTGCGTGATATAGCTGTTCAATGCCATCTGCCGCTGTTGTGCCATCAGGTATGCCTTAACGCATCCCGAAAACGAGGGGTTGTTCCTGAAGAAAACGGCCTCGCATATAGTGTCACCGACTTCTGCACGTTCGGATGTGCGTCGTGAGGAGAATCCCTCGCCTTCCTCGCCGGTGTCGATGATTCTGAGGATAGTTGGCGCGGCCTTGCTGGATATCGGAACTTCGATCTCCCATATCAGATAATCCTCCGTCAGATCCAGCGCGTTCCGGACGATCTGTGCATCCTGCCGAACAGGCTCTGAGTGCGGTGTCGGATGGAATCGCAGGATACCGGCGTGGAACGCCGGGTCGATCTGGGTGAGGGGTTGCGCGAGGTCGTAGTCTGCTTGCCCGTGATAGTTGTCGACCAGCGTCGCCCAGTAATCAGAGCCGGCTAGACCACGCAGACGTGACTCAAGTGCATCGGCTTCTCCGAGAGATGCGAAACGGCTTCCGAGCAACTTGAAGCGCAGGATCAGCCGTTGTCCGAAATCGGGCAGCGTGATGTATTCGACAAGCTCGATGGGCTGCCCGAAGGCACCGATGATTCTCTCAGAGTTGTCGCGGATAGCGACTCTCAATTCCTGAG
>CBFCZM010000180.1:0-6025 GCA_965602565.1 uncultured Anaerolineae bacterium | reverse complement strand
CAGACAGTTTTCAGCTCGAGCCCAGACCCGGAGGGTACTCGTGGAATCTCTGCCTTTGGGTCATCACTCGCGGAACTGCGGTGCGACCCAGGCGGCGATTCCGGTGGTGAGCGGCACCGCCATCATCAATCCCATGCTGCCGACCAGGGTCCGGACGATCTCCTCGGCGATGAGCTCGCGGTTGATCGTCAGGTACCATGGTTCCGGGTAGAGGTAGAAGAGGATGAACAGCGGAAGCGCGGTGCCGGCATAGGCCAGCACGAGCGTGTTCACCATCGACGTGAGATGGGATACGCCGATCCTCATCCCGCTCCGCATCAGCGTGCGGAAGGTTGCCTCGGGGCTTGCGGAGGAAAGCTCGAAGATGGTGACAGCCTGGGCGATGACGACGTCATCCAGCACGCCTGCGGTACCCAGTATTATGCCGGCCAACAGCAATCCCCGCATCCCGATGCTGATCCCCGTCGCCTGAAGATAGAGTGTCTCCTCGGAGCCGAAGCCCGTCAGGTACGTGACCTGTGTCCAGACGATGGCCAGCGCCCCTGTCACGGCGAGGCTTGTCAACAGCCCCAGCAGGGCCGTGTGACCGATCACGTTCCATCCCTGGATCAGGTAGAGTGTTGCCGCAACAAGAAGCCCGGTCCCGACCATCGTGACAAGCACGGGATCGCGGTGGGCCAGGATCTGTGGCAGGATGAAGCCACCGATGAACAGACCGCTCAGGGCCAGGCCCAGCAGGGCACGCAGCCCCTGCCAGCGTCCGATGGCGACGGTGATGACGGCAAAGAGCGCCGTGATGATGGCGAGGGGCATCAGGCGTACGTGATCCGCGATCTGGTAGAGCACGCGTTTCCCCTCGTCCTCGCTGCTCTCGCCGTTCTCGGTGCCGGGTGGGGTGAGGGAGACCTCTGAGATCATCACCAGCGCGCTGCTGCCCTCGCGGAAGCGGACGGCACTCAGGGTCGGTCCCATACCGTTGTAGTCCGTGGTGATGGCCTGCCCCTTGTAGGGACCCGCGCTCACAATGCGCAGTGTGAGCTTCTGGTGTACGGTGATGAGCCCGCTCTCGTCCTCGCTCTGTGTCTCGTCTTCGATCTTCTCCACGCGTGCGCGCACCGTTGTGCTGACGCCGGGCAGTTGCTCTTGCGCGTAGTTGGTAGGGGGGCGGGTGATGTACAGCGCGAGCACGACGGCGGCCAAGATGGCCAGTGCCAGCACGGCGCCTGCCTCAAGGACATAGCGCGCAACAGAGCGTTCCTTGTTTGGATTCATAGGACCTCTCGGCAAGTATACCGCACTTTGCCGGTCGCGTGGGGAGCAGGGCAACCACGAATCAGGCGAATCTACACGAATGGGAAAGCAGATAGGGTAGGGACAAGTCCTACCCCTACGATTGCGCCCTCCGCGGGAGCTAGTCGACCATGTAGGGGCAACCGGGGGCACGCCCCTTGTGGTTGCCCTCTGCTGCCGGCAGTTTGCGGTCCGGGGCCAAGAGAACTACAATAGCGGCAGAGACAGAACGTGAGAGTCACTCCGATGAAGATCGCGTCTGTCGGCACGAGTTCCACTTCACCAACAGAGACGGAGGGCATACGATGGACGAGTTGGTAGCGTTGGTTCAGGAGAAGGCCGGGTTGGGCAAGGCGCAGGCCAAGCAGGCGGTGGAGACTGTTATGGATTTCCTCAAGGACAAGCTGCCTGGACCGATCGCGGCGCAGCTGGACAATGTCCTGGAGAACGAGGCGATGATGGGCCAGGCCGGGGACTTGCTGGACAAGGGGCTTGCGGGTCTGGGGGGGCTGTTGGAGAAGAAGTGAGTGGCACTCCGGCGTCAGAGGATACGCTGGGCCCCGCGCTTAGCGAAGCGACCGGGCTGGACGAATCCCTGTCCAGGCTCGTCATCGAGACGGCGATGACCTATATCGCGTCGCGGCGCCCAGGTCTGGCGCGACGAGCCGAGCGGATGTTGGCAGACAAAGAGGGGGCGGCCCGAGCGGCCGCCCGCATTGTGCATCTTGCGCGTCTGCTGGATCCCCGGTAGGCACCCGGCGTCAGAGCCAAGCCCAGGCGACCCAGAGTATCAGCGCCACGAGGCCGATGGCCATCCGGGCGACGGAGGCCCAACCCCATCCAAGGAGCCACTGCCTGGTGGCCTCCCACGCTTCCTGCGTGTTGTGCGTGAAGGCGGTCTCGGCGGCGAACAGAGCGCCCACCGAGACGAGGATGCCGCCAATGGGTGTGAGCATCAAACTGGCGATGAGGCCAACCACGGAAGCTATAGCCACCGAGGCCCATCGCGCGCCGCCCTGGCGTGCGCCGCGGATGGTGAAGAAGTTGTCTGTAAGCATCGAGATGATCGTCAGCACCGTGATGACGGCGAAGAAGACCCACCCCCGCGTCTCAAAGCCCGCCGCGATGCCGTAGAGCAAGATGAGCACCCACATGACGGTGGGCGCCGGGAAGATCGGGATGAGTGTGCCGATCCAGGTAATGATCAGGCCGATCAGGACGACGGCGCGGATGGTTGTGTGAAGCCACGGTATGGGCATCGTTTACAGCTCGGCTAGCCGCCGGCCATCAGATGAATCAACCGCACATCTGATTCATCCGGAATCGGTGTCTGGTCGTAGGTGTCGTAGGGCACCAAGACAGCGTCAATCGACACGATGATGTGCGGATAGGTGTAGGTCATAGTGGCGAGGAGCTCGGAAACAGTCATGCCCGCGTGCCACGCCACACGATCACGTTGATTGACAGTGATCACAGCTGGGATCCCTCTGGGATGGCGCCCGGTACTGAAGCATCGTTCACACGTGCTTCTGAATGACCGCAAGCACCTCGGGATAGTCGATCCCCAGGTCCCGAACGGTCTGCAGTGTCGGCACGCCCTGTGAGGTCCAGCCACGGCGCGCGTAGACGGCGTCGATCAGCTTCTCGTACCGGCCCGTGCGGTAGGCGCGGTGCCGGGCCAGCTTCTCCTCAATCGTCAGTGTAGCGGGATCGAGATCCAGCCAATCGATCAGCTGCCGGTCGTAGCGCTCCTGGCGCGCGGCATACTCCGTCGCGGTGACAGGCCCCGCGGAGCGGTAGGGGATGGCGTCGTCGTCGCGCAAGCCATGGCCCATGCGGATGTTGAAGATCCGCTGGAAGTTGTAGACGCGCTCCGACATCCGGATCAGGTCGTCGGCAGTCGCCTCGGCGCCGGTCACGCCGTTGTAGATCTCGACATAGTTCGCGACGTGATGGGGTATCTTGGCCGGCTCGTCGGCGGTGGCGTTCTTGGGATCCACCACGTCGTTCCACGGTAACTTGCAGAAGCCGCACAGGCCGAACCAGGTGCGCCACATGGGGAAGTAATGGAGCGCCTCCGCTTTGTCCTCGAAGGTCGGCAGCTGATTGTTGACCTGATCCATGAAGATCAGCCAGGCCTCGTCGTGCTGCGGCCCCTTGTTGGACAGCCCGTAGCCGCCCTGCTGCGCCAACGATTCCTTGGTCACATACTCGGAGTACTCCAGCCCCTTGGCCTCCATGCCGATGTCCTCAAGGAACTGCCGGTCTATCCCGAAGGTCTCTGCGAAGATGGTCTTCATCCTTCGGATACCCAGGCCAAGGGTCTTGCCGAATCCCTCGCCGGTAGCCATCTCGTGGAGGACGTCAAGGGCGCTCTCCGCGTTGCCGAAGGCAAGGTCAAGACCGCCGGTCATCTCCTTGGTCAATACGCCGGCCTCATAACACTCCATCGCAAAGGCCATCCCCGTGCCAAAGGAGATCGTGTCGATGCCGTATGTGTCACAGTAGAAGTTGATCTCCAGGATCACCGCCGGTTCGAAGATGCCGCAGTTGCTGCCGACCCCGGCGATGGTCTCGTATTCTGGGCCGTCCACAATCACGCAGCTCCCGGCATAGGGACCGGTCTGGAGCTTGTAGTTGTCGACCGCGTGGGCACAGGCGACCGTGCAGCCAAACCAGCAGCCGTCCGGCATGTGCTGAGTGTAGCGTTGCTCCCAGATCTCGCCGTTGATCTTCGGTGTCTCGGGGTGCGAGCCGTACTGGAAGTTCTTGACGGGCAACAGGTCGTAGTCGTCCATGATCTGGACGAGGAATGAGGTGCCGCGGCTGCGCATACGGTTCTGCACGGGGTCCCACCGCGTGATCTCGCGGTGCATATCCGCCCCGGTCCTGGCGATGCGTTTGGGATCGGCGGGCCGGTTGGCGTCGCCGCCGAAGGGATGCGTGCGGACGACGAGGGCCTTCACGCGCTTGTGCCGCAGAACGGTGCCGATGCCGCCGCGCCCGGCTTGCTTGTAGCGCAGGTCCTTGCGCTTGCGGTCGTAGAGGCTGAAGTTGAGGCAGCCCATCAGCGTGTGCTCGGAGCCCTGGCCTGCGCTGACGAACGACATCAGTCTACGGTCCTCCTCCGTCTCTGCCAGCTGCTCGTTGAGCCAGTGGCCGAGGAGATGTGTGTTGCTGGGGCAGTCGTCGGGCGCCGCCAGGATCTGGACCTTGCCGGCGGGGGCATCGATCAGGACAATGACCTCCTGCTCGGCGATACCTTGCACCTCGATGGCGTCCCAGCCGGCGAACTTCAGGTAGGGGCCGAAGTGGCCGCCGGCGTTGCTGTCGATGGGGATCCCGGTAAGGGGCGAGATGGCCGCGGCGATCGATTTGCCCGATCCCGGATACTGGGTCGTGCCCCCACAGGGTCCTGAGGCAATGACGATCTCATTTTCGGGGTCGTCCCAGCGTGTGGTTTCGCGAACGCCGCGCCAGAGCAGCCAGAGATCGTACCCGCGCCCGCCGATGAAGGTCTCGCGCATATTGGCGCTGACCGGTTTGTCCGTGATCCTTCCATCGCCAACGTTGACATAGAGCGTCTGCCCGGTGTAGCCGCGTTGCAGTGCCGCAGTCTCGTAGGGGGCCTCTGCCAGGACTTTGAGTGTATGAGGTATCACCACGTCACCTTCTCGGACTGCGTAACAGCCGCCTCGGACCGCGCCGCCTCGGACCGCGCCGCCTCGGACCGCGGGGGCATTGGAGTGCTGGCCCGGAGGCTGGCACATTCACGGGTGCCCTCACACAGACCGGCGTCAGAAACCGGAGCATTCATCGGTTCGGCTGCCTCCTCCTGAACAGGGCGACTATGTCGCAGCGATTTTGTCGTTGTCTCCAAGTGTATTATAGTTGGCCGGGAGGCGGATGCCAATGTCAGAAGATCACCAGAAATCGCGCGGGGTCTCCCCGTGCCGCAGCAGAGCACAGATCGGGCCAATTGCTGGATCCCGTTCTGCTGTCTCAGCGCAATCGGCTCCGGTCGGGTGTGGTGTGCTGGCGACTGCGCCGCCCATCTCGGAGGAGAAGGGCCGGTGGCTCTGTGGACCGCAGGCATCAGAACGCCCGGTATCCTGCCCGCTCTGCCCCGAAGGCCCCCAAGTGCGCAGCGGCTGTCGCAAGAAGACAGCTGACACCTCGCGCGAAGATGCGGGCGAGATGCCGGGCATAAGAATGCCTACGGTCCAAGAGAGGGGATCTTCGGGCCGGCTGTTCCTGTGGTTGCAGCGGACGCTCCTGCTCCTCCTGGCGTTCGTGGTCCGTGTCAGCACGCTTGAGGCGCAGTGCCTGTGGCGCGACGAGGTGGACCAGTGGCGGTTTGCCTTCCAGCCGCTGGACGTGCTCGCTACCAACTTCACCCGCCCCGAGTGGAACGGGCCGCTGTACTCCCCGGTCCTGCGGGGGTGGATCGCGCTATCGGGTGAGAGTGTCTTCTCCATGCGGTTGTTGTCGGTGATCTGGGGGGTGCTCACCGTGTCGCTGGTCGTCGTGCTGACACGGCGCATCATTCACGACCGCCGCACCAGCGCTGTTGCGGGTGTGTTGGTTGCCTTCTCGCCCTATCTGGTCTGGTACGCTCAGGAGATCAAGATGTACACCTGGGTGCCCATGCTGGTCGTGTTGGCGCTCTACGCGCTCGATCGTGCCTGCCGGCAGCCGCGGCTTGTGTGGTGGGCGGTGGTGCTGGTGGCGACCA
>CBFCZM010000179.1:0-6034 GCA_965602565.1 uncultured Anaerolineae bacterium | reverse complement strand
AACGGAGACTGATCCGCTGACGGAGGTATCGGATCAGAGTTGGAGAGGCCCATCGGAGGCTGTGGCAGCCGGCAGGCAAGGAGGAGCATCACGCCTCCCACGCATAGCCATAGCCCACAGAATGATCGTCGGTGATGTTTGGGTCGCATTGCTAGCCTCTCATCCCGCAGGTGTCAGCCGCGTATGCATCGATGTCGTTCCTCAATCCTCAGAGTGCCTGAGGGCTAATGTCGTGTCCTGTATCGGGTCAACGTTGCCTCAGAGCATCGCGCAAACGCGCACATGATAGTCACGATACCGAAAAGACGCAATTGTGCCCAGCGTCGGGCGCAGCGATCCTCACTGCCCTGGAACCGCGCCAGGGAAGCCGGTCGAGCCACGATATGCATCGCACGCAAACGTGCCCTGGGGGCCACCGCATCAGACGATTGCGGGGATGTGCGATCCCGGATCGCGTGTGCGGCTCACAGATCCGCACTCCCGGAGTGCTCTGCCGCCTGGCAAACTGTCACCCAGAGCACGGTCACAGCCATCTAGGCCACATCCCTGCGCTTGAGGAGCACAATCGTGGCCACGCCAGCCATAAGGCTGGAAAGGCCGAGCATGGTCCACGAACCGAGCAAGTGACTGAGGGTCCTCTCGTAGTTATTGGGGAGGGTGATCGCGGTGTTGGCATCTATCGGTTCCGGCTCAACGGTCACCGACTCCGTCAACAGCTCGGTCACGGTGATCATCTCATTCTCGAGTATCTGAGGGACCGAGATCGGCACGGTCTGGACGACCCCTGGCTGAATCGGCACCGTGATCTCCTGCGTCTTCGTAATCACGGTCACCGGCTCCCATTCTTCGCTGGGTGTCTCGACTTCAATGGCGAACTCCTGCGTGATCGCGTCGGGTTGGTACCGGGTACGGGTGAGTTGGTTGACTCCCTCCAGATTTGCGGCTGCTCCCAGCGCCTCCATCGACCAGCGCGTCAGCGTGAGTCTAGAGACAACCTGACCGGCGCCTGGCAGGTCAAACAGCACGCCGGCAAAGATCATCTGTAACATCAGTACAAGGAAGCCCAAATAGATGACTGTATTGACATTCGGGACGAGCGCGGAGACCAGCAACCCCAGCATTATCGCAGCCATCGCGCCCAAGACCAGCGTGACGTAGATCTCGACCGTCGCAGGTAGCAGTACGCCGGCGGCAGGATAGTCGACTCGCAACCCGATCACAACTGTAAAGAGCAGACACTGCAGTAAGGAGAAGATCCCCATCACAATGATCTTGGAGCCAAGGTAGGGCAGAATCCGCAGCGTGACCATCCGCTCTCGCTCGTAGATGGACCACTCCTTGACGATCTCATACACGGAGGCGAAGAGACCTAACAAGATAGAAGCAAACGACATGATAAACAGCAAGGTGTGACTGCGAGCGACCATAGTGTACGTGGCAGTTTCTCCATCGGCAATCAGGGCAACCGCAAGCTGCTGGTCGATCTCCACCAACGAGTTGCCTACCAGCCAGTTGCTGTCGGCTACCAGCAGCACCAGAACTCCAATCAACGGCATGACCGCCATCAGCACGGTAAGCAACAGGCGGTCGCGCATTACAAGATCGAAGTAGCGGCGGGTGAGCACGGTCAGTTGGCGGAGCTGGTTCACACGCGGTCTTCGCGGCTCAGTCGCACCCGGCCCGGTGGTCGAAAGCCTCGTCAGAACTCCCTGGCGCTGTTCCACGTGGGTGTGGTGCAGCTCCGACCGATGGTACCGCTGGCACCAGGTCTCGGCCTGCTCGCGGGCAACCTTGGGATCAGTGTCATCCAGCTTATCGTAGACGTCGGCGAAGTCGTGGCTGGTCACGCCAAAGAAGGGAAACGTCTCCTCCGGGGGACCATAGTAGGCCATCCGACCCTGGGAGAGAAAGCAGACGTGGTCGCACTGGGTGATGTTCGCCGTCGCATGCGTGACCAACACAATGGTCCGTCCTGCGTCGGCAAGACGTCGCAAGGTGTACATCATCTTCTTCTCCAGGCCGGGATCCAGACCTGAAGTGGGCTCATCCAGGAAGAACAGCCGTGGCTCCGCCAGTAGCTCCGCTGCGATGCTCACCCGCTTGCGCTGTCCCCCACTCAAGCTGCGAATGACCTGGTTTTTCTGTGCCACCATCTCCACATCTCTCAGAACATTGTCAATGCGACGGTCAATCTCTTCGCCGCCCGTGTCCGGCGGCAGTCGCAGCTCTGCCGAATAGCGCAACGCGTCGCCGACCCTCAGGTCACGATGCAGAATGTCATCCTGTGGAACGTAGCCGATCATCGTACGGTACAGGTCAAACCGCTGATAGAGATTGTCCCCATTGACCAAGACCTGACCACCTTGAGCTCTGGCAACACCACTCAGGGCCTTCATCAGCGTGCTCTTGCCCGCACCGCTTGTGCCGACGATGGCAATGAACTCTCGCGGAAGAACCGAGAGGCTGATATCGTCGAGGATGCGTTTCGTACCGCCGCCGCTCCCCACCTCACACACGATCCTCACGCCATCCAGCCGCACACCACCCCTCTCGGCATACTGCCGAACTCCGTCAGCCTGGTAGACGAGCTTGAAAGGGCCGATCTGGATGACATCGCCCTCACGAAGCAGATGGCTCCCGCTGATACGGGCACGGTTGACAAAGGTCCCATTGGTGCTGTTCAGATCCACCAATACCCGTCCCTCCGTCACCGCATCTAGCCGCGCGTGGGACCACGAGACGACGGCACCCGGCAGATGAATCGTGGATGCAGGGTCGCGCCCGATCGTGATGGACCCCGCCTTCGCCAACATCTCCATGCCCAACTCAATCGTGCCGGATCCATGGGGAAGCACAGCCTCAGAGGAGTACCGGAAGGTCAAGCCCACCGAGTTGCCGTGGGGATCGCCGATCCGCAGGACGTCGCCCGCGTGCAGATCCATACTCGTGACCGGCTGCCCATTGACGTAGGTACCATTGGTGCTCGCCTGATCGGTGTACGTCCACACATCGCCGCGGCACTCGAAGCATCCGTGGTGCGCCGAGACGTACGATGCCGGGATAACGATCCCATTGTCCGGAGCGCGCCCCAGCGTGAGGACAGGACCGACCAGGGGGACTTCGCGCGGCAACTGGCCAGGGATCCGCAGAACCAGAGACGGGGACTGCTCCTCTGCAGATGGAGAGGGGCCTCCTGTCAGATCCCGACCGCACGCGGAGCAGAATCGCGCCTCAGGGCTCCTCAGTGCGGCACCGCAAGAGCGGCAGTAGCGCGTTGTGGGCATTGCTGTAGCTCCCTCAGTCGATGGTGCGATGTAGGAACAGCGGGCTCATTGTACTTGCTACCCTAAAGCGCTGCTACTGCTGTCGCTCGTAGAGTCCGGTCAACGTGATCTCCGCCAGGACGTGTCCCTCCACGGCCTCAAGCAGAGCCTCCTTACCTGTGGTGCCTGGCTCCAGATCCAGGGTGACATCCAGCGCATACAGATTGAAGATGTACCGGTGTGTCCCGCTCGGCGGGCACGGGCCACCGTAGCCAGTCCACGGCCAGCTGTTCTGCCCCTGCTGCGTCCCATCGGGCAAGGCTGCATCGGCCGGTACGCTGGCAGCCAGCGACCGCGCGTCGGGCGGGATGTTGTACATGACCCAGTGCACCCACGTGCTCCCTGGTGCATCTGGGTCATCACAGATCAGAGCAAAGCTCTGCGTCCCCGCCGGCGCGCCCTCCCACGCCAGCGGGGGAGAGATGTTCTGATCATCACACGTATACAGCGGTGGAATCAGTCCACCGTCCTCAAATGCTGAGCTTGTCAGTTCCATGGCCATGCCTCCCGACGCCGCCATATCATCTGGCTCCGCGGTGTCGGTCGGCACTGCGGTGTCGGTCGGTGTCTCGGTCGCCGCAGGCAATTGCGTGGGTTCTGGGGTCTCCGTTGCCGCAGGGACCTCCGTCGCAGTTGCCGCTTCAGCAACGACCGGCACTTCGGTAGCCGGCGACGCGTCTTCCTGTGCAGGCACGTCTGTGGCAGCCGGCCCGCTCGACGCGCCGCAGCTGGCCAGCACTACCATCGCCAAAGCGCTCAGCACAATGAAAGAACACCATCTCAACCCTCTCTTGATCATCGCCCCCCCTCTCAAACTCACCCCGTCACCAGCCGAACACACACAGCGCGGACACGGCCAAGCAAGAGCCGCCAGCCCATCCTCAAGAGGGAGGATGGACCGGCGGCTCGACAATCATATTCCGTCCTTGGCGCACAGCATCGGTGCTGAAACCATACACAGCTCCCTGCTGATACCTGCTGACGGCTGACCGCTGAAAGCCGACTCCCTTTCGGCGCTACTTCTCCGTGATCTCGATCGTCTCGATCATATCGCCGGGCCCAGAGGCCGTCTGGGGATCACGAATCGAGATCGACATCAGCACATCCAGCCCCTCGATCACCTTGCCGAAGACCGCGTGGCGCCCATCCAGCCAGGGCGTCTCAACAAACGTGATGAAGAACTGGCTGCCGTTGGTGCCAGGGCCGGCATTGGCCATCGACAGAACGCCGGGGCTATCGTGCTTCAGGCCGGAGTCGAACTCGTCGACAAACTGGTACCCAGGGCCGCCCGTTCCGGACCCGGTCGGATCGCCGGCCTGAGCCATGAAGTCGGCAATGACACGGTGGAACATCGTGTTGTCGTAGAAGCCCTCCTGCGCGAGGAAGACGAAGCTATTGACGGTATTCGGCACCTTGTCGGCAAAGAGATCCACCACGATTTCGCCCTTGTTCGTCTTGAGGGTGGCCACGTAGGATTTCTCAGGATCGATGACCATCGCGGGACGTCCTGGGTACATACCATTGCGCGCCATGGGGTCCTCGGGCATGGGAATCGTCCCTGGCTCTACCAGCACTTCGGGTGCGGGGGTAGGCAGCCTGGACTCCACGCCCTCTTCGATGGAGATTGTCTCGATCATATCGCCGGACGTTGACGCTGTCTGAGGATCGCGCAGTGAGATGGACATCAGCACATCCATGCCCTCGACCACCGTGCCAAAGACCGTGTGGCGACCATCCAGCCACGGCGTCGCCGCTAACGTGATGAAGAACTGGCCGCCGTTTGTGCTTGGCCCGGAATTGGCCATCGACAGGACACCGGGACCGTCATGCGTGAGTGCAGGATCGAACTCATCGGCGAAGGTGTAGCCAGGACCGCCCGTGCCTGTACCGGTTGGATCACCGCCCTGGACCATGAAATCCGCGATCACCCGATGGAACATCGTATTGTCGTAGAAACCCTCACGGGCCAGGAAAACCAAGTTGTTCACCGTGTTAGGCACCTTATCGGCGAACAACTCGACCACGATGTCGCCCTTCTCGGTCTCAAACGTCGCGAAGTACACCTTACTAGGATCAATCTGCATCGACGGTGGCGCGCTGTACATCCCGTTGCGCGCAGCAGCTTCACTGGGCATATCTGGATTCCTCTCTGTATTGACTATATTGTCTCCATCCGCATCAGCTACGCTGTCCGATGCCAATGGTTCCGTTGCGTCTGGTTCGGAAGAAGCACCTCTGTCACGTCCAAGACCGAGAAGCACCAGCACGATGATGATGGCGACAACCGCCACCACAGCGCCAACGATCCCCCATGGGGGACTCGACGTCCCAGACCTGGTAAACGAGGACTGCAATCCGCCGATCAGACTCGTCCCGGATTTCTTGCCGGACCACCTGCGTCCGGAGGACTTGCTGTGGGTCTTGCCGGACTTGCTGCCGCCGGAAGACTTGCTGTACGTCTTGCCGGACTTGCTACTGCCGGAAGACCTGCTGTAGGACGTGCTCGACCGACGACTCCCTGCCGGCTTGCTGCTGGACTTCCCCGGCTTGCTGCTCGAGGTGACCTTGCTCGTGGATCTGCCGCGTTTTGACTTCGCCATGTCTCCTCCCAGACTCTGTTTGCCGGTGATTGTAATCGATTTCGGCGCGAAGGCCAAGGGATAGACCTTCACCACGTAAACTGCGTACGGAGCAGCCTGCGCGCACTCGCT
>CBFCZM010000178.1:0-6049 GCA_965602565.1 uncultured Anaerolineae bacterium | reverse complement strand
CGGGAGATCACATCCATCGTTGGTGACGAGAACCTTCGCGTGGTTCAGAAACCGGCTCTTAGCAGGAGGGCGAATGCTCACGGTCAGTCAAGTTGATCTCGGCGACAAGCGACAGGTGCGCCAATTCGTTGATTTCCCGTACCGGCTCTATGCCGGACATGTTCAGTGGGTACCGCCGATCCGCGCTGATATCGAGACGATGCTCAACAGGTCCAAACACCCCTACTACGAGCACTCCGAGGCCGACTTCTTCGTCGCCGAATCCGATGGCGAGGTTGTCGGCCGTGTTGCTGCACTGGAGAACCGAGGCTACAATACCTGTCACGGCACCAACAAAGCCAACTTCTATCTATTTGAGACGATCGATGACTTCTCTGTGGCGGAAGCGCTGGTCGAACGGGTTGTGACCTGGGCAAGGCAGCGCGATCTTGACCAACTGATGGGCCCCAAGGGCTTTGGGATACTGGACGGCTATGGCATCCTGGTCGATGGCTACGAGCATCGCCAGATGATGACGATGATGAACTACAACCACCCCTACTACGCGCGCTTCCTGGAGTCAATGGGTTTCGAGAAGGAAGTGGATTTTGTATCCTGCCACATTGCCGTGGAGAACTTCCACTTTCCTGAGCGCATTCACAGGATAGCCCAGCGTGTGATGGATCGAGGATCGCTGGAGATCAAGCGATTCAAGTCTCGGCGCGAGATAAAGTCCTGGACGGGCAAGATAAAGGACGCCTATACGCGGGCCTTCCACAACAATTGGGAGTTCCAGCCGATGACGGATCGTGAAGCCGGTTTCCTGATGGAAAATGCCATCGGGCTATCTGATCCGAACCTGATCAAGATCATCGTCCACGGAGACGAGATGGTTGGTTTCCTGTTCGGCTTTCCGGACGTGTCGTCAGCCCTGCAGCGTGCTAAGGGACGCTTGGCGCCGTGGAACATGGCTGATCTGCTGCTGGAGATGCGCCGTACGAAGTGGTTGGCCTTGAACGGTGCCGGACTCATTCCCGAGTTCCACGGCGTGGGTGGAAACGCGCTACTGTATGCCGAGATGGCGAACACGATTCGTGACCACGGGTTCGAGCATGCGGACTTGACGCAGGTTGCCGAGACGGCTGTGCAGATGCGCCACGATCTGGAGAATGTCGGCGGCAAGATGTATAAGAACCACCGGGTCTACCGGCTGGATCTCTGAGTCAGATCGGAATCGACCCTTGCGCGTCGAATGGACTGTGCTATACTTGCCTCTGCTTGGGCGGTTAGCTCAGCTGGCTAGAGCGCCACGTTGACATCGTGGAGGTCACAGGTTCAAGTCCTGTATCGCCCACCAAGAGAAGGTCGGGGATTCCCCGGCCTTTCTTTCTTTATGCCATCCTCCGGTCTTGGGGCCGTTCTGTTTCCCAGACAATCCACTGCAGTTTCTTGCTCGCGTGTGCCCGCTGGGCCAAGCTCCTGGTGAGCCAGACCTGCCAAGATGGATCTCGGGAACCTGACGCCGGGTTCCCGAGATCCATCCAAGATCTTGACAAAATGACACAACGGCGGACAATGCCCCCCGAACGAGGAAAGGTTGCCACTCATGGATATGGATCGTATTGGTCTGTCGGCGTTGTTGGCTATCCTGGTAGTAGCCGCGTTCGGCTTTGGAGGGTGCGCTATGCCCTCCCCGACCCCAACACCGACTCCCACGCGAACGCGGAAGCCGACGTTGACGCCCACGCCCACACTTACGCCGACGCCATCGCCGACACCGACGCCAGCGTTCCCAGTCACCGCCGGTTGCTCGGAGCTGGTGCCGGCGGATGCCTGTTCGCAATTCCGAGCCCTGGTGGAGGCGGATTCAGCCCACTTCATCTGGGGAGCAGACGCGTCCGCGGATGTGAGGTTCACCTACAGGTACTCGGAGTCGGCAGTGGTGATCGGTCAGTGGACCTATGCTGTGGCAGCGCCATTCCTCACCGTGGATGACGGTGTCACGTCAGCGGATTTGCGATCGACCTGGCAGGGCAGCCCCTCGGGACCCTTCACGCTGCATCCACTGCTGGCGACCACGGACACAGTGGCCTCGCTTGTCGAGCATTGGGGGCCTCCAGGAGAAAGCAGTCTGCGTTTGGTTGCGGCGGGTCAGCTTCTTGCAGAGGCTGAGGCTGTGGGCGGGTGGGCGATTCTGCCGTTTCATGCCCTGATGCCCGAATGGAAGGTGCTGCGCCTTGACGATATCTCACTTCTGGAGAGGGGCGTCAATCTGTCGGCCTATCCTCTACAACTGCCCCTGTATGTCGAGCACCGGCGTGGCCCGGAGGTTAGCGCTCTTCTGGAGCCCGCAACTACCGCCCTCTCGAATCGCGACGAGTCGCAGATGACGCTGGTGGTGATGACCGGTGTCACCGCGATGACGCGTGCTACGGCACGACTGATGGATGCCAAGGGGGTGACCTACCCAGCCCAGGATATCGTGCACTGGTTCAGCGATGCTGACTTTGTCCATATCAGCAATGAGGTCTCCTTCAAACCCGATTGCGTGGCCGAAGGCAGTGGGACGATGTCTTTCTGTTCTCACGATAGCTACATCGCGTTGCTGGAGGAGATAGACGTCAACATCGTGGAACTCACCGGCAATCATCTGGAGGATAAGGGGGCGCAGTGGGTGGACTACTCCCTGGACCTCTATCGCGACCGCGGATGGCAGTGGTTCGGCGGTGGTGCGAACCAGTTGGAGGCTAGCCGGCCTCTCACATTGACACACAACGCCAACCGTATCGCCTTTATCGGCTGCAATACTGTGGGGCCTTTTGCCGGTGATGATTCAGGCGGTGCTGCTCGCTGTGATTTGCCGGCTGTAGAGCAAGCCATAGGGGAGTTGCGTGCAGCAGGCTACCTGCCGATCGTCACTCTCCAGTACAGCGAGGACTACAACTACGCTCCCACGTCGCAGCAGATTCGCGATTTTCGTTCTCTGGCCGAAGCCGGCGCTGTGATGGTGCAGGGGAGCCAGGCACATCAGGCCCAAACGCTGGAGTTCCACGACGGAGCTTTTGTGCACTACGGGTTGGGCAATTTCTTCTTCGACCAGATGTGGAGCGTTGGCACGCGCCAGGAGTTCGTGGATCGGCTGACATTCTACGATGGACGGTTGCTTAGTATCGACCTGCGGACCGCGATCCTGGAGGAATATGGCCGTCCACGGCCGATGACTGTGGGGGATCCGGCACCCGAGGCCGACCGTGCCAAGTTCCTTGAGATGATATTCGACCTAAGCCCGGAGCCCTAGAGATTCAGGGGATCAGCGGCCCGTGTCCCGCAGCTGGGAGACCGTAAGGCGTCGGCCCGTGTCTGTGGCTGGGTCCTGAGGATGTATGGATTGAAGTGCTAAGCCAGGGGAGGACCGAAATGTTACCTGAGATTGCCATCATTGGTGCTGGGACGATGGGAGAAGCCGTGATCAAGGGCTTGTTGCGCGAGCGGTTGATTGACAACGAGAAGCTGGTTGCTGCAGATCCGTGGGAGGAGCGCTGCGCCTATCTCGCGGAGACTTATAGAATCCGGACTGTGACCGACAACGCAGCTGCTGTCCCGAATGCCGAGATCGTCTTTCTCTCCGTTAAGCCGCAGGTGTTGGGACATATCTTGGGGGCGCTCAAGGGGACTCTGAAGGATGGTGTGCTGATCTTCTCGATTGCTGCGGGTGTTCCCGTGCGCAAGATTCGCGATGGCATCGGCGTGGACAGCGTGATTCGGGCGATGCCCAATACGCCGGCGCAGATTGGGCAGGGCATAACGGTGTGGACGGCGACGTCTTCTGTCACGGAAACACAGCGCGGCTATGCTATGACGATCCTGAAGGCGATGGGAGAGGAAGTCTACGTCGCTGACGAGCACTATCTGGATATGGCGACCGCGCTGTCGGGCACAGGTCCCGCCTATGTCTATCTCTTCATGGAGGCGATGGTGGATGCCGGCGTACATCTGGGCTTCTCTCGTCACGTGGCAGAGAAACTGGTCTTCCAGACGGTCATCGGCTCTGCCAACTATGCTCGCCAGACGAATCTGCATCTAGCTGCACTGCGGAACCAGGTGACATCACCCGGTGGCACGACGGCCGAAGCGCTCTATCACCTGGATAAGGGGGGCTTTCGCACCGTTCTGTCTCGAGCTGTGTGGGCAGCCTTGGTCCGGTCGCAAGATCTTGGGCGGGACGACTGATCTCTTCCCGGCGTGCAGTCGGTGCGGCAAAGAGAAGCGAGAGACCGCGAAGTCTCTCGCTTTGAGTTCTCTGTGTGCCAGGCAAGACCACAACGTCTACTCCGGATTCCCCAGATTACCCGTCTCGGTCACTGCCAAAAGAATGCCGCCGCTCGGCCCATCTCTGCTGGACTATCACAGCGTCGAATCTGTGTAGTCGCCGCTCTCTTGTGTTCCGCTACAGCTCTGCAACCGGCGCCGCCGTCGTTACTGCTGCAGTTCGTGAATCTGGCTCATCAGGCGAGACTTCATCCGAGCTGCCTTATTGGCGTGAATAACATTCTTGCGGGCGGCCTTATCCAACTCGCTTGCCGCACGGGGCATCCACTGACTGGCGGTTTCGTGATCTCCGGCCTCAATGGCCTCGCGGACCGTCTTCACGGCAGCTCGCATCTTGCCCTTCGTGTACCGGTTGTGTAGCCACTTTCGATGCGAAACACGTATCTGCTTCTTCGCTGACTGAGTATTCGCCACGCTTGCTCCTTCAAGACTGCTAGATCTCATCCATCGAACCGTAGTATACCGTATCTCGTTGTTTTGTCCAGTTTGAGCCGCGTTGACTTACCTGTCTCTGGATTTATAATCCGAGAGGAACTGTCTTTCATCAGAAGGAGGAGCATCTCATGAAGCGCTGGTCACTGATTCTGGTATCTGCATTGATGGTCGTGGCTGTCCTGTCCGTGACAGGCTGCCAGTCCCAGGGAAAGGCCCTGGTCGTCGGTACGTCTGCTGACTACGAACCCTTTGAGTACGTTGACGAGAGCGGCAACTATGTCGGCTTCGACATCGAGCTGATGGAGGAAGTCGCCGCGCGCCTCGATATGGAGATCGAGTGGCAGGACATCGCTTTCGATGGGCTCATCGGCTCGCTGCAGAGCGACAAGATTGACGCCATCATCGCTTGTATGAGTGCCACCCCGGACCGCGAGGAGCAGGTGGACTTCACGAAGCCCTACTTCATCGGCGCCGATGCCATCATCGTTGCTGAGGGGTCCGGCATTGAGATCAACAAGAATGAGGACATGGCGGGGTACAATGTCGGCGTCCAGACCGGTACAATCCAGGAGGAATGGATTGACACGAACATCGACGCCGAAGTCTCGCGCTACGAGCGGGCTGAGCAGGCGATCATGGATCTGAAGAGTGGCCGTATCGACATCGTCGCTATGGATTACTACGTCGCGACTTCGTTTGTAGCTCAGGGCGGGCTTGAGTTGGGCCTGAAGACCGAGTTCTCCGGTGAGCGTATGGCGATTGCCGTGAAGGAAGGCAACACCGAGCTGCGCGATGAGATCGATGCCGTCGTCGCAGAACTGCAGGCTGAGGGATTCGTTGAAGAGCTCGCCCTGAAGTATCTCTCCGGCGACTAGGCGTTGGCTGTATGACTTCGGCCGTCTGGCGCTCGCTGCCCTATATGGTGGGCGGCATCGGTTACACGGTGCTGATCACCATCATTGCCCTGGTGGTCGGGTTCCTCATCGGGACGCCGATTGCGTTTGCCCGTGTGTATGGCAAGCGGCCGCTGCAGCTGTTGGCCCTTGTCTATACCGTTGTGCTGCGCGGGTTTCCATCGCTTGTGGTGCTGTTCATTGCCTACTACGTTTTGGCCAGTGCGGTCAACTTGCCGCCCTTTCTGGCGGGGTGTGCTGCACTGGGAATCTGTAGTAGTGCCTACCAGGCGGAAATCTTCCGGGGTGCCATTCAAGCGGTCAGCCCAGGCCAGATGATGGCTGCGCGTGCCGTGGGGATGAAGCGTGGACAGGCGATCGTGAACATCATTCTTCCTCAGGCCCTGCGCAAT
>CBFCZM010000177.1:0-6061 GCA_965602565.1 uncultured Anaerolineae bacterium | reverse complement strand
GAGAACCAGGCCTACCGCAGAAAGCACCAGGTAAACCGTCAAGGAGGTAAAGAGCAGATCGATTGGGTAAAGCAAGAGAAAACCAATCCACACCCAGCGTAGCCGCCGGCTGAGCCACAGCGGCGTGGGCATCGCGGCTACGCCCTGAGCCAACAACGCGCCCGGAAACCTGATGTAGCGACTGCCGAAAAGAACCCCGATGAATATCAGTGATGCCGGCACCAACCACCCCAACCGCTCTCGGTCTGAACTCTCGTGACTATCGCGTCCATCTGATCGCATTTTCACCCTCCCGGCAGATACGGCTACCTGTCAAACTTGGGCTGCACTCAACTGGGCCGTCGTCGTCCCACGGATGCGGCGGGAAACGCAGAGGTGTCGGTAGTGAAGTCAAAGGCAGAACGGGTCCTGCATCTTCACTCATGCACGGTGTGCGCTGCCGGCCATGGACTCTAGGCATCAGTCACGCTTTCGTTTCTGCAGACTGACTTATGGAACCAAGCGCGGGCTCCGCTCCGCCGAGATCGCCGTGCCACAGCCTCTGCATTTCCTCACAGGTCTCCAGAAGCTCATCCAGGGCGCCCTGCGCCTCAACGCGCCCGTTCTTGAGCACGATGATGTGATCGGCCCGCCGCAGGGCGACCCTGCGGTGCGAGACGGCGAGGCAGGTGACATCCGGGCGTTCGAAGATGCGTTCCCAGAGGGTGCGCTCTGTTTCCACATCGAGGGCGCTGGAGAGATCGTCAAAGACAAGGAGCTCCGGCTCGCGAGCGAACATTCGTGCTGCGGCGGTGCGCTGGATCTGCCCGCCGGAGAGCTTCACGCCCTTGGGGCCCACCTTGGTATCCAGCCCTTCTTCGAACTCCTGCAGGTCGTACTCCATCACGGCCATACGCACGGCCGACAGAACAGCGGTATTGTCCTTGTCGAGGCCCATCAGGATGTTGTCACGCAGCGGGTCGCTGAACAGGCGGGGCACCTGCGCCGTGTAGGCGCAGCGCGGCGGTGTGAACCAGTCGGCAGGGCTTTGCACAACCTTGCCGTTCCAGCTCGTTTCCCCGGTGTCCTTTGGGAGGAGTCCCAGGAGCACTCTCAACAGCGTGGTCTTGCCCGAGCCGATGCGTCCTGTGACGACTGTGAGCGTGCCCGGCTTGAGCAGCAGATCGACGTCCTCGATACCGTTGGCAGTGTCCGGATAGTGGTAGGTCAGTCCCGCGGCTTCAAGCGTCTCAAGATGATCACCCGGCTGCTTATCCGGATAGACGACCTCGGGGAAGTTGCCCTCCATGTAGACGGGACTGAACGCCGTCAGTGCCTCGGGAGGGGCTCCTTCCATCAGCCGTCCCATGCGCTCCACGGAGACACCGATCTGCTTGTAGCGCGCCATGAGCAGACCAGAGAAGGTTGTCAGTTCACTGACCCCCCCCAGCAGGAAGACGAAGAGGGCGAAGTCACCGACTGTGAAGGTGCCTTCACTCATCGACTGCCCCGCCAGGATCAGGACGATGCCTGTGCCCAGGTTTGCGGCGTTGCGGAAGAGCGAGCGCAGGATGGCGTGGAAGAGTCGATCCTTGATGACCAGCTTGCGCCGCTCGCTGTTGATCTCGTCGAAGTGTTGGAGCACGCTTTCTTCGGCGGTCGCGACCTTGACGGCCTGGACGGCGCCGAAGAACTCGCCGATAAAGCCGGTCACAGTGCCTGAGACCTTGCGTGCCGCTCGCCGGTATTTCTCGATGCGTTGTGTGGCACTGTTCGCCATGATGCCCACCAGGATGAAGGGGATCATAGAGAGGAGCGCGATGCGAGCGTCGATAGTGACCATCGTGATGATGGCTACGGCACCGAAGACGAGCATCCCCAGGATGTCGTTGACCCAGAGGGCGAAGAGGGATATCTCAAAGACGTCTCCGCGGAAACGGCTGATGGCTTCACCGGGAGAGTCGGGAAGCGCCGAAGCCCCGGGCCGTTTGAGAATGTGCGTGAGCATATTCTTGCGCAGCAGCGTCATCGTGTTCATGAAGAAGGGGACGTTGGTGTTGATCAGGCCAAGGAAGCCCAGGATGCGGCCAAGTTCGCACGCTGCAAGAAAGCCCACCAGTGTCCAGATGTTCCAGTCTGTGCCGGCATCACCTGAGAGCAGATCGAAGAACTCGGCCATCACGAACCCGGGAATCTGCCAGAAGGCAATCAGGATCAGCATGGCGCCCAGGTTCAGTAACCAGAGCTTCCATCGAAAGCGGATCATATCCAGGATCACGCGCCAGGTCGGCAGCGTGCGAGCGTCCCCGTTCCGCACTGTGGTGTCACTCATACGAGTACTTCCTCCATCCCTGTCCGCAGCAGGTGGGCAAAGCGGGAATCAGGGGCCGCTGTCAGCGCCACGCGATTGCCATATTCGACGGTCTGTCCATCTCTGAGTATCATGATGTCGTCGGCGCGCTGCACGGTACCGAGCCGGTGTGCGATGATGATGGCTGTGCGCTCCTGCAGCAATTTCCCTACGGCGCG
Source organism: uncultured Anaerolineae bacterium (assembly GCA_965602565.1). Classification (GTDB taxonomy): domain Bacteria; phylum Chloroflexota; class Anaerolineae; order B4-G1; family SLSP01; genus PWVB01. The sequence continues at coordinate 3,553 of CBFCZM010000177.1, read as the reverse complement.
CTCGATGAGCTGCTCTGTGGCTGGGTCAAGACGCGACGATGCCTCGTCCAGGATGACCAGACCCGGGTCGCGCAGGAAGACGCGGGTGAACGCGAGCAGCTGCGCTTCGCCGGCCGAAAGCCCTCGACCACCGGTCTCCAGCTTGGTATCGAGACCATCTGTCAGAGATGCATACCACTCGGACAGCTCCAGCTGCTCGATGACTGTCTGGATACGGTCATCGGAGATGGTGCGGTCGAAGAAGGTCAGATTGTCGCGCACGGTTGCCTGGAAGAGCTGCACGTCCTGTGTCACCAGTGCCACGCGCCGGCGTAGGTGTTGGAGTCCTGGATCACGTATGTCAACGCCACCTAACCGAACGGCGCCGCCATTCGGATCATAGAGCCGGAAGACCAGCCGGGCGAGGGTGGTCTTCCCGCTACCGGTGCGCCCCAGCAGCCCCAACACGGTGCCCGGTTCGAGTTTGAAGGTGATGTCCTGGAGGACGGGCTCCTCTTCCACATAGGAGAAGTCGACAGCGTCGAAGTTCAGGTCCAGGGGTCCATCCGGGAGTGCCGCGCCGGGGCCATCTTGCAGCTTGTTCTCAATCGCACGCAGCTCGGCCAGACGCTCGGTCGCGGCGCCCACATTCTGGATGCTTTCGGCCTGTTGGGTCAGCTCGCGGATGGGGCGCCCCAGTAGGTTGACGTAGTGGACGATGAGGTAAGCTGTGCCGATGGTCACCAAGCCGGCACGAAAGAGATAGAACCCGGCGGCAATCGCCAGTGTGTTGCCGATCATCATCAGGACGCCGCCTACCGTGCGCACGATGAGAAACTTGCGCGAGGTCTGCATCCAGTGGGTGAGGATCTTGTACTGGAGCTTGTAGAGGCCCTGCAGCACGAAGTCCACGGCGCCGGAGGACCTGATGTCCTCCGTACCTGCCAGACGCTCTTCCAGGAAACCGAAGAGTTCTGCCAGGGCCTTGCGGAAGGCCTTCTGGTGCGGTACAGCTATCCCGCGCACCTTGTTGAGTGCGACCAAGGCTATGACAGCAAAGATGGCGATGGCCGTACCCAGCCGCCAGTCCTCCAGGAAAAGGGCTATGACAATACCCACAAGCAGGATGAGATTGCCGACCACGCGAAGCACAAGCTGTGAGAAGAAGTTGGAGAGTTCGCCCACGTCGCCGTCGATGCGTTCAATAAGCTCGCCGGGGCTGGTGTTGTTGTGAAAGCTCATATCCAGATTCACACAGTGGCGGGCCAGCTCCGCGCGCAGGGCGTTTGTCGCCGTCCAAGCCACGTTCTCCCCGTAGTACGAGGCGCCAATCGCCAGGAGTTGTTGGAGGATCGCCAGGCCAATGAAGGCGATCGCGGCGCTGATCAGCACACGCATCTCGGCGCCGCTTTGCGCAGCGTCGATAAAGCGACGCATGATCTGAGGCGTGACGACCTGGAGTCCGATGCTGCTGAGCAGGAGGAGTGCGAGCAGGGCAAAAGGCCCCTTCTGGGGCATGATGTGCCTTGCCAGCAGATCCCAATAGCGTCTCAGGGGGATATTCACAAGTAGTCCTCGCTGTCTGAACGTTTGTTCCAGTATTGTCTCATTCTACAGCGGAATTGTCTCACACAAAGCCGCAAAGCACGCCAAGAAAAACGGGGGCCTGGTCAATAGGACGCCGGGGTCAGGGGCATGAAGCTTCAGCGCATCAAGCCCCTTCCCATCATCCCCTGCCCTTTGCGTTTTCTTTGCGTCTTTGCGTGAGATCTCTTGGTGAGGCCAGGGCTTGACGTCACCTATCACTCTCGCGACCTCGGAGCAGCATTCGCGTTCCGATGGCTCCCAATATCAGGCCGGCTATCACGGATAGCCCCAGGCAGAGACCGCGCCAGTCAATTGGGATCTCCGCGCTGGCCTCCGGCATCAGAGGTGTGCTTGGGTCAAAGTGGGGGTAGAGGCGCCTGATGGACGGGATAGGCACATCGGTCTGCGCGGCCAACACCAGGAACTCATCGGCCAGGTGTTTCATCTCGTCACGCGCCGACTCAGCATGTTTGGCCATGGCCGTCTCCATCTTGGGATCAGCCATCAGCTTCCGAACAAAGGGCACAAGGATGGGTTCCGGCATCCACATAACAGGACGGAATCGCTTGGGAGTGATGGGGTAGCCCAGGGCCTGAAGGACGCCGAATCCCTCTCGGATCGCCCTGACGGCGAGGACGACGGCATCCCGGGTGCGCGCCATCCGGTAGTTGTCCGTGCCGCACATATAGAGGGCCGGTGCCAGCGAAGGCATGAGAAGGGCGACGTGGTACTTGAGCCAGACATCCATATCAGTGCGCACCTCCGTTCCGAACCCGGGGGCGCTCTGTAGGATGCGCGCGACATACAGCGTGCGGTGCGTGACCCTCCCGTCGATTTCGCCGAACGGGATTCTGGCGGGATCCTCTTCGGTGCCGGTCAAGCAATGGACAACGTGACCTTCTCGATAGCCAGCGGAGTTCGGGAACCCGATCAGCACGCGGGATGCGCCCAAGGCCTCGACCAGGGCACCCGGGCCGGCTGCGTTGTTCGTGAGGAAGAGAACGTTGGGTGTCTGTGTGTTCGCGGCAAGGATCGGCAGGATGTCGAGGGCGTTGTTCTTACGCATGATGACCAGCACCAAATCGTAGGTGTCCTCGGGCGCGAGCCGTTCTACGAGGTTGACGCGGTCCGTTGTCTCAACGTGGGAGAGGGTATCGTGGACCACAGTCCCATGTTTCTGGAGATCGGCCAAGCGCCGGCCACGAGCCAGAAGCGACACATCATTGCCACCCTGGTGAAGCCGGGCGGCAAAGAGACTGCCGAGCGGGCCGGCACCATAGATCAAAACCTTCGCGCCCATCGTGATTCCCCCCGGTCGGCCATACTGCTGGCCGATGAATGCAGCCTTGCATCAGTAGACTGCAAGTCTAGTAGTGGATCTGACACAGTCAAACGCAGGCTCTCTCCGGTTTCTGGGGATGCGTTCTGCTTCTGGGGCAAGACCCAAATGGGAATCCGCACAATCCCCTACCCGCTCCCCCGAGCTGCCGGATTGGGCTGCCGCTGCTTGGGGTAGTGTCCCGTAGAGATGATCCGGCGAGTCCCAGGGCTCGCGGACCGTAGGGTCCGCGAATCCCAGAGGTTCGGTGACATACGGCCTGCCGGTACGGCGCCGTTTCCTGACCTCGTCACCTGCCCCGGAACTGGAACGCACCCGCGCGGGAAACGCCTATGGCGGAATCCGACACCTCTAGTAGAATGGTTCAGGTTGTTGGGCGGAGTGAGGAGCGATCGAATAGCACCAGAGTGGGGAGGGATTGTGGCGGACGAACCTGTGTGTGATGAACCAGCGGCAGATGCAGTACCTACCGAGCCCAAGCGGGGCAGGACACGGCTCCTGCAATTCATGGGGCTCATTCTGGCCGTTGCCATCACGGTTGTTGTCTTTCTTCTACGTGATCGCTTGCAGAACGTCAAGGAGTACGGGTACGCGGGACTCTTTCTGATCAGCATACTCGGTAACGCCACCATCGTGCTGCCGGTGCCG
>CBFCZM010000176.1:0-6094 GCA_965602565.1 uncultured Anaerolineae bacterium | reverse complement strand
TCCCCAGCCGGCTCGCTCGCTCAGACACCGGTTGTGGGATCTGATCGTCACTGGGCGGCCGGACTTGTGCCAGCGACTGGCTTCACCCGCTTTTCGCGAACAACTCGAAGCCTGGCTATCCCGGTACCATTTGGACTGGATCCTGGTCGAGGGGTTGGAACTTGCCCCGTATCTGACCTCGCTCCCCGAGGCGAAGGCGCCCGCGGAGTACGCGTCCGCAGCGGACGTGCCCGCTGCGGACGTGCCCGCAACGGACGTGCCCAAGATTATCTTCGACGATCACAACTGCGAGTACGTGCTTCAGCGTCGGGCCGCGCGCGCAGACTTCGGGTGCCCAAGGCGATGGCTCGGCGCGCTCTACTCGTCCGTGCAGTGGCGCCGCCTGCGCCGCTATGAGGCCCAGGTCTGCGACAGATCGGACCTTGTTGTGGCGGTATCCGAGGCGGATGCGGCGGCCTTGCGCGCCATCGTGCCCGACCTGGATCCCCTGGTCATTTCCAACGGCATCGATGTCGCGGCCTACGCCGGTTTCGAGGCGTCGGCCGATCTGTCTCAGCCGGCCTTTGTCTTCACCGGGACGATGGACTTCCGTCCGAATGTGGATGGGGTCCTGTGGTATGCCAACCATGTCTGGCCCCGCATCCGCGAGCGGCTGCCGGGAGCGCACTTCTACATCGTCGGGCGCCATCCCCACGCGCGACTGGAGCGGCTCCGGGAGGCCCCGGGTATTGTCATCACCGGCAGCGTACCCGAGACGCAGCCCTATATCCGGGCGGCAGCTGTCACCGTTGTGCCCTTGTTGGTCGGCGGCGGCACGCGTCTGAAGCTGTTGGAGTCCACGGCGATGGGGAAGGCCATTGTGGCGACGCGGCTGGCTGCTGAGGGGTTTGCAGCGCCGGAGCGGGCTATGGTTCTCGCCGACACCCCGGCGGAGTTCGCCGATGCCTGTGTACGCCTGGTGCAGAACGAGGGGGAACGTGCCACGTGGAGCGCCCGCGCCCAAGCCTTCGCCGGCGCCTACGACTGGGACGTCTTGCTCCCGGCGCTCTTGAAACGGTTGGAGGGATAGAGCAACCGGCACCACCTCAGCTTGAGCAGGTGCCGACCGGGACGCTAGCGGCCTGTCGGAAGAGTCAAGAAACCCGGTTTCTAGGCATGGAATAGCGGCCGTATCGCGCCAAGACAGGGCAATCAATGACCAGAAACCGGGCTTCTCAGCTGCATGAAGCAGTTCTCCGACAGCCTGCTGGTACCTGAGCAGCACCACGGCCACCTGCGCAACCCTCGCAGTATGGCCACGCTCTCCCCCGGTGCTTTACCCTCTGTCCCCTGTCCCCTGTTTCACCCCGAAATAGGTTTCCCGCAGCTCGTCCAATGTGATATCGTTTGCTGCGGATGGGTCTGCGAAGTAGGGATGGATGGGCAGCAGCTTCTCCGGACGGCGTGCTACGGGATCGGCAACCATCGCCTCGATTAGGGCAAGGTACGCCTGTGCCGTGCGCTCCCACGTATAGTGATCCAGCACGCGCCGGCGTCCGCGTTGGGCGAAGCCGGCCCAGATAGCAGGATCAGACAGCAGCCGCAGCAGTCCCCGCGCGATATCCGCCGGGTCTGCCGGATCAACGAGTACCCCGTATTCGGTCTCTGCATCGCGCAGGCTCTCACTGGGTCCGCCGTTCCGGGTCACGACCACGGGGAGGCCCGCGGCAGCGGCCTCCAGGGGCGCCAGCCCGAATGGCTCGTACAGCGCCGTCAGCGCGAAGACGGAGCCACGCTTCGCCAGGAACCGGTAGGCGGCCGCCAAGGCCGGCTGGCCATGCAACGCAAAGGTAGCGATCTTGCCCCAGAGGCTGCGGCCCCGGACCACCCTGCGAATCTGGGCCAGGACCTCTCTCTCGATAGGATTGGCGGCGCTGGTGTCACGCAGCGGATCATTCTGAGCGCCGGTGAAGAGCACCAGGTTGGCTTTTCGCAGCAACTCAGGTGTCCGGGCAAAGGCCCGCACCAGGTCCAGCAGGTTCTTCTTGGGGTCGAGACGGCTGGAGGCGATGACTGCCGGCAGCTCCTGCCGGTCGGCGTCGATATCCCGCGCCAGCATTGCCTGTACGTGGGCCTGGGTCTCGGCTTCCTGCGCGCTGGCGACGTCGTTGCCGAAGATAGTCAGGTTCACACCCGGTGACACCACGGCGAAGCGCCTGCTCTCCTGCACATCGGTGGCGCCGCAGTAGGCGGTGTGCCCGTACTGCTCAAAGCGCTCCTGCAGCGTGCTGGTGATGATGACGCCGGAGCGGTTCATGCTCAGCCGTTCCGCGAGCAAGCGGCGCGCAAAGTGATAGTGCGCATCCATCTCAGCCAGGTTGGCCGCGGAGACACCCAGCTTGTCCATCTTCTGCGCGCCGAGCGAATGCCCGGTGAAGGTGAAGGGGATGCCTGTCTTGGCCTCGATGAGCACGCCGGCCAGACCTCCGTCGGCGTAGTGCCCGGTGAAGGCATCCGGCAGCTTGCCCTCTGCCTCGTAGAAGGCGAGGATGTTGGGAACCCATTTGGTCACGAGGTGCGGCCAGAGCAGCTCCTTGCGGAGGAACTCATCCGGGCCGGCGGGCAAGCGGATGATGCGTACGTTGCCGATGCCTTCGTAAGCGTCCTCTGTCGCGGCGAGTTCCGGCCAAGCGGGATCCACGATGCGCCGCGTGACAATGTCAACGGTGTGCCCAGCCCTGGCCACGGCGAGGGCAGCCTGCTTGACGTAGACCAGCTGCCCGCCGAAGTCCGGGTGCTCGGTCCAGTAGCTGTCCTGCGGATCGAAGTTGCCCTGCGGGTTGAGGAACGCAATATGCATGAGGCCCCTGTTTCGGTTCCGGGATCGTGCTCTGATTCTGCTTGAAATGGGGCTGAGGTCAACCGGCAAGTCTAGAACTGCGTCAAGCTGCCATCCCGTTTGGCCTGCCGCACCGCATACCCGAAGGCAGCGAAACTGAGGGGCATCAGCAGGAGTGTGAATCCGAGCAGGATAGCCAGATCACCGGCGAGGCTGCTCAGCGAAGCACTCATCAACAAAGCGCGGCGCATCGCCTGCAGGGATGTGGTCAACGGGTAGAGCCGGGCCACGGCCTGTAGGGGAGCGGGCAGGACCTCGACTGGGTAATAGACACCGCCGAGCAGCAGCGATACGCTGCTGATCAGGAAGTTGATCGGACTTCCGCGCTTGAAGATCATGATGAAGGACGCGGATAGAATGCCGATGGCGCTGAGGCTGGTGACGGTGAGCAGCAGCACCAGCAGCGCCGCGCCCCAGTTGGCGCCGGTGAACCGCGCTCCGAAGAACAGAGTGCCGGCGAGGAGGTAAAGCATCACGCGGAAGGACGTGAAGATGAAATCCCAGGCGCTTGAGCCCAACAGAATAGCGCTGAGGCGGGTCGGTGTGGTGAGCATCGCCTCGAGTGTGCCCGTGGTCTGGGCTGACTGAACGACCTTGGAGAAGCCGTAAAGCGCAACGCTCTGGTATCCCAGGAAGGCGATGCCGATCAGCACAAACGAGAAGTAGTCGCCGCCGTAGGCTGCCAAGTAGGGATTGGTCTGCATACCGAAGATCTGGCCGACGAAGTAGTAGCTGGTGACGGAGAAGAAGATGCCCACCAGCCGGAGCAAGAACGAGAGCCGGTAGCTCAGCTGGGTCTTGAGATCACGCTGCAGAAAGATCGGCAAGGTCCTCCGCAGCTCCTGCAGACGCGACCGAAGGTCGAGCCTGGGTAATGTGAGCCGGCGCCAGCGGCGGCGCTGGTGCTGGCGGCGTCTATCCCGGCCTGGATCGCGGGCTGTGGGATCGAATGCATGGGCTTCGTTGTGCGCGGGATGTGCGGCTGCCGGATCGTGCTCGCTCTGTGCCGTGCCGCCGGCTGCGCCGCGGACGGCGGCAGCACTGTCGTCCGCGGCGTTGCCGGATAGCTGCTGCGCGACTTCATCCCAAGTTGCTGTTGCCAGCTGGATCTTTTCCGGCGAGCCGCCATCCGCTTCGACAGCAGCGATAAGCGCCGACAGGGAGCGATTACGGCTCTGCAGTTGGATCTCGAAATGCGCCAGGTCCGGCGCAGTCTGGCGGGATGTGAGATCTGCCACGACGCCGATGTCGCGCAGTCGGTCGGGTAGCGTGTGCGAGCCTCCCCGAACCTGAAGAGTGCAGTGTGCCTCGTTGCTTAAGAGGGGGCGCAGCCGGTCGGGTGTACCGACGACATACAGACGTCCCTGTACCATGACGGCGACGCGATCGCAGAGCTCCACGGCTTCATCGATGTTGTGCGTTACCATCAGCACGGTCCTTGCCTCCCGGTGGACGAGTGCGTAGAGGCGCTCCCGGAACTGCGCCGCGGCAACCGGATCGAGGGTTGCGGTGGGCTCATCCAGAATGAGCAGTGATGCATCATTGAGAAGGGCACGCGCCAGAGCCAGCTGGTGCTTCATGCCGGTCGAGCAGCGATCGTATCGCTTGTCGAGGAAGTCTGATAGATCGAGCATCTCGGCCAGACGCTGGATCTTGTCCTTGCACGCGGGTCGCGAGAGCTGCGCCAGCCCGCCATAGAAGCACAGATTCTCATCACACGTCAGCCGGGGGAAGAAGCTGCGTTCGTTGTACGTCATAAGCCCAATGAAGGGCTTGATACGGTCCGCCTGGGTGATCGGGATGCCATTGATCGTGGCCGTGCCTGTAGTGGGCAGGATCAATGTTGAGAGCATCTTTACGAGCGTCGTCTTGCCAGCCCCGTTGGGTCCGATCAGCCCAAAGATCTCGTTCGGGTGCACTTCGAAGGTTGCCTGATCCACGGCCAACGTTGAGCCGGACGCTCCGGATCGATGCCGCGGGGAACGAAAGCGGTTTGCTGGGAACTGCTTGGTCAGCCCTCGTGCCTCGATGATCGGTAGCAAGTGACTTCTCCTTGAGATTGTGCTCCTGCCGTAATCATAACGGCTGCATCGCGCGCGTCAACTGTGATTAATCATTCACCGAACCGTATTTGTCGGGTGGGACCTTGCATGTATACTGATTGTATGTGGTTCAGCTAAGGAGTGTTACGTGGATCGGCCGTCTGTGCTTTTTGTTGTCGCCCATCGGACCCTGGAACGGCGTCTCAGGCCGAGCCTTGAGCAGCGCTATGACGTAACTGTGGCGCAGGTGCGCCGCAAGGCCCTGCAGATGATTGAGGATGAACCCCCGACCCTGATTCTCCTTGACGTGCCCTCGGTTCGCTTCGATGTGGGGCGGTTTTTCGGGTCTTTTGCCGATCTCCCTGTACAGGTGATCTCATTCCTTTTGCTCGGCAAGGGGATGCGTTTGGATCAGATGCCGCGTGTCAACGGGTACCTCCGGCACCCGCTCACGGGGCGCCAACTTATGCATCGCCTCAGCCGTGTCGTTCCCGACAGACCTCCGGAGACGGTCGACTGGCAGGGACTCTGTTTGGATATTGAGAACCGCTTGCTGATCTGGCAAGGGCAGCAGGTTCCCCTGACGCCAAAGCAGACATCCTTGGCCCTTGTTTTCCTCCAGTCGCCCTGTACCATAGTCTCACGTGAGCAGCTAATGCTTGACATCTGGGGGACGGATTACATGGGAGATACGCGGACCCTGGATGTTCACATTCACTGGTTCCGCAAAGCGTTGGCACAGAGCCACGCGCCTTTTGAACTTGAGACCGAGCGTGGCACAGGCTACAGGATGGTGTCCTCAGCGACAGACTCTTAGTCCGGCCCGCCCCTTGATCTTCGGTCGAATTCCTCACCAGAAGTGCTGCCGGCGCTTGAGCTTGAACGGGGGCGCGTAGTGAGACGTCTTTCACCGATTGTGCTGCTTGGGTTCATCTGTGTGGTGCTGCTGACTGTACCCGCCGGCGCCGCGCCGGTTGATGCGTTCGCTCAGACGGATGACATTGTCTGGATCACCTTCGGATCTCCCGCTGAATTGGCCTCACTGGCCCGCGTGTTGGATGTCTGGGAGGTGCAGGACACCCTGTCTGCCGGCCCCGAGCTGCTCGACTCCGGGCGTCTGAAGGCTCTGGTCTCCGACGCCGATCGCGCGTGGCTGGCCAGCAAGGGCTTTGAG
>CBFCZM010000175.1:0-6137 GCA_965602565.1 uncultured Anaerolineae bacterium | reverse complement strand
TTGTCGATGAAGACCATCTCCTGTAGCGCCTCCAGATACCGCTGATCCTGGATGCACTCCGCAAACTGGTCGTCATCGATGCCCGCAGCGCGGGCGGCGCTGCCGACATCATAGGTACCCGCCTCCAGGGACTCGAATAGCGCGTGCTTGTACTCGAAGTAGCGACCCTGTTCGGCCGCACACAGAGTGGAGAGGGCGGTCCCCCGCTCCAGGCTGTTGGCGAAGCCATAGAAATGGTCAACATAACGGACCTTGCCGGTCGCCACATACTCATCCAGGATCTCCGGTAGGTTATCGAGGCTGTAGTTGCGACAGTGGCCACAGAAGATGTCGGTGAACTCGATGATAACCACCGGTGCGTCCTCCTCCCCCAGCGCCGGCAGCCACTTCCGACCGGCCTCAAACCCGGCCGGGTTAGGATAGACATAGTCGGTCTCCCCGGCATCGTATGAGTATCCGGTGACATCTGAGAGCCATTCAAACTCGCGCGGGCCGTTGCCAGGTGACGCCGATGATGACAGCAGCGACTGCACCACGACCAGTATGACAACCAGGAGAACGGCGCCTCCTATTCCCCAGGGCAACCACGCCTGAGACCTCTGCCTATGCCTTCGGCTTCGTGATCTCGATGATGTTCTGGTTTTCGCCATCTGTTGTGCTACCTCTCCACGTGTATGTTCTGACAAAGGATCACCGAATCGGGCCGGTGACCGCACTGCGCTGCCACGACAGGCACCCGCAAGTGGTTATCCAGCGTGAACAGCCCAATCGATACCAGGTAGGCTCCTGCCGTTGCATCGTCCGGCACCCTCAACCGGTGCCGATCCACGATATAGCGATCTGTTGGCCATAGGTCCGTCGGAAAGCCACCCGGGTTGAGGTGATCTGACTGACTCTGTATCCATCCCTCGGGATAGACCAGATGCACGAAGGACTGGTACGTCGCCGTGATGGGATGCTCCGCGATCCAGTAGAGGGTGACCTCCAGTGTGTCACCCGGCGAGACTGTTTCGCTCGAGAGATCGTAGGCCAGCAGCGAGATCTCGTTGTCAAAACAGGCCTGTTGCTGGAAATCCGCCGGGAGAGGGCCGCCGAGCGCCGATGTAGTGGCAAACCACGCCTGGGGATCGAGGACAGCGACCTTGAGCAGACCGATGGCAACCACAACGCCACCTATGGCGGCGACGGTGCGACCCTCATGTCCGGCACTGACCGTCGGGGGGCGCGGCGTACCGGGCGGCCGCTGAGTCGAGCTTGTCGAGTCAGATGCCACGTGACGGCGGTCACGCAGCGACAGATAGGCCATCGTGGCGAGCAGTGCCGCCAAGCCCAGCCCTGACAGGCTCCACGCCAGGTCCCGGATCGGCGTTGACTCAAAGCGCACCACAACATCATGTCGGCCCTCAGGGATAGCGACGGTGATGAAACCCTCCGGTTGCGCGATCTCTATGGGCACCGAGGTCCCATCCACGTATGCCCGCCAGCCGGGGAAGTCAAATAGGTAGAGACGCAGCTGGAAGGCTTCATTCGCCGTCACGGAGAATCGGTTGACCCAGGGGAGATCCGGCACAACGGCGACGACGGCGTCATCGGGCAGGGTATGGCGATTGACCCGATCCACAGGTGGCTGCTGGAACGAGGCGATGACGCTCTCCTGAGGACCGGGGATCATCTCGACGGATGTCGGGACAAAGTCATTGGTCGACGTCGTGCCGCGCCAGCGGCCAGCAAGCTCCGCGGCGATGATGTCCCCTTGGCTGATGAACCCAAGCCCCGGCTCCCACGAAAGCGCCGACACTCCCGGAAGCGCACTCGCCAGAATGACAGCGGCAGCAATCCCCAGGAGAGCCGGTGCAAGGGCTGTGGAGCGATGCAGCCCATCGTTACGGCGCCTGGGAAGAGTCCCGAGGCCCGCAACGGGTGGTATCAGCAGCGCCGCGACAGGCCCCAGGAAGCGCCACGGAAACTGGTAGTAGGATAGCCCGGGGACAGACTCCCAGAGCGGCTGACCACCGGGAAGGATCAACCATAGCAGGAGCCCACTGCTCACCACATAGAACCCGATCTCCTTAAGACGCCGCTGGTTTATCGCATACAGCGTGCCGCATGCCGCAAACACCACAGGCACCAGTCCCGTTGTCATCCGGACATCGGGGGCGCTTGCTCGTCCGTCAATGGGCATGACGACCGAGAACAGATCCTGTGGGAGGATGAAGTGGTTGCGGAAATCGTAGTGCCCGTCGCCGGCCACATCCAACTGCACATACCGGCGCTCGGCGAGGAACGGTAGCCAGAAGAACGAGGTCAAGAGAACGAAGATGGCCGCTGTCATCACCGTCTGCGGCAGACGAGCACCATCTGCCAACAGGAGCCAGCGCCAGAGCGATAGCCCGGCGATCAGAGCCACGATGGTGAGCCCGGTCAGATTGTGACTCAGGAAAACGGCTGAGGTCGCGACGACAGCAGCGAGGATACGCGGCGCGCCGCCGCGGCGCCACACTAGCTCCCACGCCCAAAGAGCCCAAGGCACAAAGGCGAGCGCCAGACTCTCGGCAAGGTCCCCGCGGAGGTGTGGGTTGATCAGTAGGATGTAGGGCGCGCACGAGAAGACGAGGGACCCTGCAAGCCCCCCACCACGCCCGCCAAAGAGTGTTCCCAATTCATAGGCCCCCAGTGCACCCAGAACCAAAGCCAGGACTATGACCAGTCGCGCACCCTCAGCGGCCCTCGCTGGATGTCCCATCGTGAGCCAGTGGCCCAAATGATACGTGAGCGGCGCGTAGTAGTTGAAGATCGGGTAGCCATAGCCGTGGAAGAAATCGGGGGCCCAGCGGGGGTACGGGTTGCCCGCCTGCAGGCTATAGCCCAACTCGGCAGTCCGGTAGATGTGTAGCTCAGCGTCAGTCTCCGCCGGAAGTCCCGGGGACTGGAAATAGGGCCACGCCGCCCCCAGGCCAATGCAGAGCGCGATAGCCAGCGACAGGACCCTCACAGGGTATGTTCGGTGCATACTGTTGTTCGATGTCTCCAAGTATCAGGCGCGGGCCGCTGCCCAGCGACCGAGTGGCGAGCTAGAAGGGTGAGTCAGCCACGTATCTGAACCCGTGGCCGCGCACTGTCACAACGTAGTCGTAGTCGGCATCCAACTCCGCCAGACGTTCTCGAAGTCGGTAGACCAGGGCGTCCAGGGCCTGATCGGTCACACCGCCAACGGCATCGGGCCACACAGCCTCGATGGCCTGGTCGCGCGTGATGACTGCCCCGGCAGCGTTGGTGAGCAATTCCAGAAACGCAAACTGCGCCGGTGAGAGCGGCGGATCGAGTATGGCTCTCCCCAAAGTGACCTGTCGGGCTAGCACATTCACCTGGAGGCGGCCCTGCTGGACAATCCCGGCACGTGCAAGCGGCAGTGTCGCTTCTCCGGAAACAAACCCCATCTGCAGGACATCTGCCAGCTGAATCTCGTCGCCATCGCGCAGACGACAAGGTTGACCTCGCACGGCCTCGCCATTGACAAAGGTGCCGTTCTTGCTGCCCAGATCGCGTATGATGAAACCCGCCTCGTCCTGCTCAATCCGGGCGTGATAGCGCGAAATCTGTCGCTCCGGCAGGACGAGTTCGCAGTCTTGAGCGCGACCCAGCGTGATAGGCTCGCCCCTCACCGGCCAGCGGCTGCCGGCCAGCGCACCTTTGTAGACCACCAGCATTGGGCCGTTCGCATATTCCTGCATACAGCTGCACCTCACTTCCTGTCTCACCTGGATCGATGATCACACAGTACTTCGGGCCCGCGCCCCACCCACTACCTTGACATTATACCAGGCCCACGCTATCATCAAGCACGATGGCAAAGTTACTTGAACCCCAGGTCCAGCTTAAGGATCGATATCGCATTGCCGGGCCCATTGGCCAGGGAGGCATGGGCGCGGTCTATCGCGCTGAGGATACACTCCTCTCAGGCCGGATCTGTGCGATCAAGGAGATCTCGCTCGATCCGGATAATCCCGAGGAGCTGCTGACTCAACTCCAGGAGCAGTTCAGGCAGGAGGCCTCGGTTCTGGCCAGGCTCGACCACCCCAGTCTTCCGAAAGTCTCCGACTACTTCACACACGACGGACGCGAGTACCTGGTGATGGACTACGTGCCCGGACACAACCTACGTGAAGTCATCGAGGAAGCGCTGGCCGAGGATCGCTTTCTGGCGGAATCCGATGTGCTCGACTGGGCACAGCAGCTATGCAGTGCCCTCCACTATCTCCACAGCCAGGATCCTCCGGTGCTGCATCGCGACATCAAGCCATCCAACATCAAACTGATGCCATCGGGCCTGATCAAGCTGGTGGATTTCGGACTGGTGAAGCTGCTGATTACTGACGAGTCCAGAACGGTCACCGTAGTCCAGGGACAGGGGACCGCCGCCTACACGCCACTGGAGCAGTATGGTGGCGACGACGTCCATACCAACACACGAACGGACACGTACGCCCTGGGTGCCACGTTGTACCACCTGCTCGCAGGTCGCCCCCCAGCCAGCGCGCGCGAGCGCTTCCTGCGATCCGACTCGCTGACACCTCTGCGCGAGATCAATCCGCACGTCTCTCCCGGTGCCGAGAGGGCCATCGAACAGGCACTCTCGCTGCACCCGGATGAGCGCCCGGCAACTGTGCAGCTCTTTGGGCAGGCCCTACGCGGCGCCGCGATCCCGGCCTCCATCGCCCCCCTCATACTCACCGGGGCGGAATGGCGCGAGACGTGGCTGAAGAACATCCCCTTGACCCTCGTGGCTGCCGTGCTTATCCTGGTGGCGCTCATTATCACGCCGTAGGCAGTCTTCAGGTTCAGAGGCGGGACCCCAGGTAGCGATTGTCCGCGCGGCGTGTCTCACCACGGCTGAGTTCCCGCCCATCCTCAGGGCGGACCAGCCATAGCGCCAGCGCCATCACACAGCCGCCGACGCTGACCGTCGCGACTCCTGCAAGATACTCTCTGGCCACCAGTGAGTAGCGAACGACCGGAAACCACCAGCGGCTGATCGCCATCAGCAAGCTATAGCCGGACAGGCCACCGCTCAGGCTGGCCAGTGCTATGCGCGTGGCAACTACGGCACGCCAGGCCCGCTCACGCGCCAACAGGAACCCCAATACTGTGATCACCGCTGCACCCGCGAATCCCCAACGAATGAGCTTGGCCCTGCTCGGCACCGGAAGCTGCGGAGGATCGGGTAGCTGGTTGCCCTTTGTCGGCACCGGATCGGGTGTGGGCGTCACGGTCGGGGTCGGCGTTGGCGTTGGTGTGGGTGTGGGTGTCGGCGTAGACGTCGGCGTCGGCTCCACTTCTGTGATCGTCACGCCATCGTCACGAATGACCAATTGCAGCTTCACCGAGGATGTGGCCGGTTCAGACTGGACGGTGATATCCAGCTGTCCGATGCGATCTAGAGTCACGGCAGCCGCTGCGGCACCATCCGCCGTTTCGGCAACAATCGTGTGTTGGACGCTCTCCTGCGGATAGTTGAGGGTGAAATGCACCGGCGTACCATCTGGCACGACGCGCCCGTTACGATCGAGAATCACGCCCGTTCTGAGATTGATGACATCACCGCTATGGATGTTGCTGCGCGCTGTCTGCGTCAACTCCTCGCCGGCGTCATCGACAATGCCGAGGGTGAGCAATTGGCCTGGTGCCGGCATCGTCTGCTCAGAGATGTAGTAGTTCAGGGCCGGAATGTCAACCGGGGAATCTCCCGCCGCCACGATATCTCGGAAGAGGGCGCGAACACCCGCCTCGACGAAAGCCTCGCCAGTGGAGTACAGCTCGTAGAAGACGTCAAGCTTGCTGATCTCCGTAGCATCCAGTTCGTAGGGCGGGCCCAAGGAGAGCACTGCGACACGGGCATCGAGTAGGTTGGCCCGAGACGCCAGGAACTGCTTCAGCGCTCCCGCCCCCTCGCTGTTCGAATCCAGTCCGCTTGTGGCGAAGACAATCCAATCGGCGTTTTCGAGGGTGTTGTTGATCGCCGTGGCGAGTGTCGGTGGCTCAGTCACATCGCCCGGTTCGGTGCTCGTCTCCGCAACGGCCTCCTCCAGAGCTGACACGAGATCCCGAAACGAGAACGCATGCACCGCATACGACGGAAG